>JAIRYX010000039.1 GCA_031267635.1 Planctomycetaceae bacterium | reverse complement strand
CGTGCGGAGTTATTGGGGTTGAGCAACTGCATCCATCCTCACCTGAAAGGATTTACCATTGCAATCACCCGAACTGATTTATCATTGGGAACTTCTAAAAAAAACACTGTCAACAAATTCTACCATTGAAACATAAGGACTTGTTGATATTAGGGAGAGTTTTTTAGAAGTTCCCTTTATTGTTTCATACTTTTCGATGAGGGACGTAAAATGATACACGGCAAAATAGGGATTTTGGAAATTTATAAAATGCCCAAATTAACTCTACTACCTGCTTTGTTTGAGAAAAATCTTCCTATTTTTTATTGCTACTTATTGTGTTTTCAACACAACCTTCCCAAAAACGAAATAATCAAGAAATTTCGATTGTCATAGAAAACAAAAGGACTGCCTATACCGACAGCCCTTTCTTGTTTTTACAACAGCACATCAATAATTAGAATTATTTGACCAATTCTTTGAGACCTTTGAGCGCGCGAACTTTCACTTTATTATGCGCCGGTTTTGCCGGAACATCGCGAACTTCGCCAGTAAACGGATTTTTCACGCCTTTTCGCGCCGGAGCTTTTTCAACTCGTTTTTTCTCGATTTTAATAAAACCGGGAAGGACAAAACTGCCGGGACCTTTGCTGCCAAGACTTTTCTTAATCACTTCACCTACAGCGTCAAGAACAGCGACAATGTCTTTTTTCGACAATTGGGTTTGTTCCGCGATGTCCGCGATAATTTCTGTTTTTGTGTAAGATCTTGCGGTTTTCTTTTCTGTTGCGGCTTTTGCCATAATTTTTCCTCTGATACTAAAGGATGTCCAAAAAACAACGAAATTCGATTGTTCTCGCAAGCCAATGATGTCGTGAACAATCGGGCATCCCGAACAACACGGGACATGCCTTGTTCCAATCCAGAACGTCTCATTTTTGTTAACAATCACATTTCGTTCTGTATTTTAAGGCATTTGCAAACACATTTGCCATATCCCATTTTTCGACAGTGTGTTCTGGCTTATTCAAAAAAAATCTCCGATAATGCCAAAAAACCGTAAAAAAAGAGGTTTTAGACAACATTTTGTCCATTTGCCTTTCAATTTCATAGGACATGATGCCATTTTCAATGCCTTTTGTCAAGCAGTTTTCTCATTTTTATGTCACTTTAGCGTTTTTTTGAAAAAATTCTGGTAACTATTCAGTCGATCAAACCACATAAACCCGTATCGGACAACTGGACATCAAACCGGATTTTACGGTAGAACGACGTCAGTGAAAATCGAAATTTCAAGTGCAGAGGACTTCTAAAAACCTCATTTTCAACACACGAGACCTTTGAAAAATAAGGGCTTACGGATATTTTGGGGAGGTTTTTAGAAGTTCCCTGCAATGAGGATACAGTCAACTTTACCGGAAAATATTATTATCTCATGTTACGCATGAGGTCTGTGTAAGTACTTTCCATTGCAATTGTCCGTATCTTTATTAGAAAACGATGCGGATTTTTTTAAAATGATCCGTGTATTTTTTAGAAGGTAACTATTCAGTTGCCCGAACGGCTTTATTATTGCAGCCATTAGTTATCAAGTTTTCATTAGTAGCCAACAAAGCCCTCAAAACTCGCCCTTATTTGTGAGATAATGGATTTTTATCAAAAATTTGAACGAAAAATAAGGGGATAAGGGAGCATATTGGGAGCAATTCGGGCTATTAAGGGAATTTCAGAAAAATAAGGGCGGCAATAATAATATTTTCCGATAAAATGACGGCAACTGAATAGTTACAAAAAATCAACGAACAGTGACTTAATTTTAAAAACTTATTTGCGTAACATGAGTTATTATTTCAGCCCTTTATTTATAAAATTTCATTAGTAGCTACAAATTTTGAAAACAAAAGAGGTAACCTGACTCCATCACTGGCTTACTACTTCTCACAACGAGCAATGGCGATTTTCTTTCGTCTAATAGGAATCTGTATTCATAGCCCGGACGACGCATCTTGAGATCGGGTTTTCCGCCAAGCTACGTTGAATTTCTTTGGAATAAAGCACTTATTCTAAGAAAATCCGCTTTGCCTGGCAAAAAATTCGCTCTCCGATTTCGCAATATTGGCGATAAATACAGATTTTAAACTCCCATGAATAATTCGAGGGGTTCTTCAACGAATAAATGGCAAATTCCTATCGTGGAACGTATATTTCATTCTCATTCTGACGGAATTTCAGCGATTGATCGACCAAGTTTTCTTGTTGAAGCGGAAGAAGAACCGCTACCAAGACGGCGACGTGCCGGCGTGGTGTTTGTTGACATAAGTTTTTGTGATTCATTGCCTTGCAGAAACGAAAAGATTTTGTCTTTCGACGATTCTTCATCGCTGGGCGGTGTGCCTAATTCCTGGACTGCTTCATCAACGCCGCGCAAAACCGACCATTTGACGCCGTTTTTGATCCAATCAAAAAAATTGAAATCCATTTTCTTTCTCCTTCATTTTGAGATTTTTGAGGGACACTTTGTCGTTTTTTCATATCGGAACCAATTCCGATGATAGAGAATAACAAACACGATAAGCGAGAGTCAATAGCAGTTTTTCAAAATTTTTGCTGCTTATTTCACATTTTGGAGAGGGATTGATTTATAAAACACTATAACCGATTCAGTCTCAAACCAAACCACGCTCTCCCCCAAATGTAAAATAAGCCGAATTTAAAAGTGTGGGAACTTCTACAAACCTCTCCCAAATATTCGTAAGCCCTTATTTTTCAATGGCCACATGTGTTGAAAATGAGGTTTTTCGAAGTTTCCGTGTGAGGAATTACGGGGCTTTTAGATATTTGGGTACTCTGGACAAAATATCGTTATACACCGACAGTGTATAAAATATTATTCCACGGTAAGGATTTGGCTGTAGATAATCGTTCGGGATTCGTAACTATTCAATTGTCCAGTGCGGATTCATTTGGCTTGGGAAACTGATACCATAGTTTTTTATTGCGTTTTCAAATATTGTCCTCCGAAAACGAAATCATCAGCAATTTTTCCCCATTTATTTCCAGTGCAATAATTTTTTTGAACATTCACCAGCAGGATTTTCAAGAAATGAATTATAAATTGCCTTGATTTCAGGATTTTCTAAACTAGTGCGCACGTCGTTTTGGGCGTCGCGTTTGTAAAGCGATTTGAGGCGTAAGACTTTAAGTTGCCCGTCGTTCATCATGACGCTTCGCGGCTGACCGCCGCCGCCAATACAGCCGCCGGGACACGCCATCACTTCGACAAAATCAAACGGCGTTTCTCCGTTTTGAATCGATTCAAGTAAAGTTCTTGCCCGTCCGACGCCATGAACAATCGCGACGTTCAATTTTCGTTTGCCGAGATCAACAGTTGCCTGACGTACAGCGCCGTATCCGCGAACCGGCTTCAATTCGTAAAAATCCTGCGGCGGCGGTTCGTGGTTAAGAAGTTGAAAGGCGGTTCGCATCGCCGCTTCGGTAACGCCGCCGGTATTGCCGAAAATCATCGCCGCGCCACTCCCTTTTCCCATCGCCGAATCGTATGCCGCGCCCTTTAGTTTTGAAAGCTGGATTCCGTCTTTAATAAACATCGCTCCGAGTTCCCGGCATGTCAAAACCGCGTCTACGTCGCGCTGTTCGGGACGGTTTTGGGCAACACCCGCCGCATTCATATCGGAAAGAAGAATCTCCGCTTTTTTTGCCGTACAAGGCGTAATAGCGACATGAAAAATTTTCGACGGCTCAATCTTTTTCTTTTCGGCAAAATACGTTTTAATGAGCGCGCCTTGATTCATAATAGGACTTTTAACCGATGAAATATACGGCAAAAGTTGAGGGTAAAACAATTTGGCAAAACGCACCCACGCAGGACAACAGCTTGTCATGAGCGGGAGTTTTTCTCTTTTTTCAAGACGTTCCAGCAATTCCGACGTTTCTTCGACCGTCGTTACGTCGGCGGAAAATGTCGCGTCGAGGACATAATCCGCCCCGAGCGATCTAAGTCCTTGCACAATTTTTTCTTCAACATTACTGCCGGGCGTCATGCGAAACAATTCGCCTAACGCGACACGAATCGCGGGAGCGGTAGAGCAAACGACGATTTTTTCCGCATCGACAAGCGCACGGCGGACAATGCGATCGTGCGGCTTTTCGGAAATGAGTTCATTCGGACAAACAAACGTGCATTGCCCGCAGTAAATACAAGCGTCTTCACCTTTCGGTATGGCATGACCGTAAACCGTTGTAACGTGCGTACAAAAATCACTGCAATTCCCACATGCAAGGCAACTGTCGATATTAAGCTCAATGGCGGGATTCGAGGAACGGACGTCAAGCGGCTTTCCATTGCCGGGCTGTCCGGCGGCTATCCAACCGTCGTATGCGTGTTCAGCAGGCGATGTTCCCTGCATTTGCGGTGCAGCGTAAGACGGACAAGAATGAACAAGCGGCAAAACCGTTCTGGCGGCAATTCCCGCAACGCCGGTGTTTATTGCGGCTTCGAGAATTTCCCGCCGTGTCAATATATCGTTGGTCATAGAAAAGAAAAGTCGATTGAGGTCTATCGTTTGTTTCGTGCCAAATTTATCTATTCATTATGACTATTTTATTTACATTATGATAACTCTGTGACCAATGTTATCAGCGGTAGAAACGTTGCGACAACTGTCGTAAATACTAAACCAAAAATAAACAGGATAAAAAGCGGCAAGCTGAGCGTTTGTAACAAAAGAAGTGAAAAATCTTTTTGCATATCGGTTGTTTCCGCCGCGCGCCGTAAAGAACGCGCTATACTTTCCGGCGTATTATTTTTAACGAGCATCGGAGCAAGCCATGCCGGAAAAAGCCAATAATAACGCAAGACAATTTCCTGGAACGAAGCTCCGCGTTTCGCCGCTTCTGCAGCGGAAAGACAATCTTTGCGGTACGCCGCGTTCCGCATCGTTTGTCCACATTTTTCCAACGCTTCGGCAAGCGGCACATTCTGCAATACAAAAAACGCCAATTGATTCAGCGTCTTACTCATATAAATACTTCGTCCAACCGCGCCGAGAATCGGAATGCAAAATAAAAATCGCGGAAACAATAATTTGATTCCAATCCAAAGAATCGCGGCAAATACCGCGATTCCAACCACAAGCGATAAATCATAGCAAGCGTCCGAAATCCAAATAAACACCTCCGTCAAGAAAGGCAAACGAATGCCGAAATTGTCAAAAATATCTTTGAATTGCGGCATGATGTAAAGCAAAAAAAGCAGAAAAAACACCAGCAACGTTCCGAACAGAAAAAACGGATACGCCAACGCCTGACACACGGCGTTGAATGTCATAACGCGGTTGGTTTCGATGCGTGCGAGTTCGTCAAACGCTTCAATAAAATTGTCGGTTTTGAGCGCAACATCAAACAAATCGGCGGCGCCGGATGAAAATCCCGATTGCTGAACGGCGGCTTGCGGCTCAATTCCTTTTTCGAGAAGAGTCGCCAGTTGCAAAAACGCTGAACGTTCCGCGATTGTTTCCGTGCCGGACGAACCAACACTGAGCCGCACCGCGTCGGCAAGCGGCACGCCCGATTTCACCGCTTGAGCAATCAACAACATCATTTCACAAGTTCCGGCGGAAACATTTTTATGAAACATTAACATGGCAGGTTAAAAGTTAAAAGTGATTAGATTGCTCCACCTTTTAAGACGGGGAAGCAATCTATAAATGATTAAATCGGTTTTAGTCGTTTTTTTGCTCGCGCTGTCATTTACTCTTTCGCCTCGCCATGGATATGGATAGCGAGGACATTCAAAACGCGCTTATGCAAACACAATTCGCGTATTTACTCTACACGCTTCTTTACCCCTGATAGGTCGTTAAAATATTAAGCAACTGCGAATACGGCAAAAATACGGTTAAGACATAACACACGGCAAGTGCGGCTGTGAAACATAACGTAATAATTCCCGGTAAAAACAACTCGCACCGGAAAATCAACTGCTCCGCGCGACTTTGCGACAGGCGGGCGTAATGTTCAGCTCCTTCAACAAGTAGCGTTTGATTTGGAATGCCGAGCGTCCACATAATCAACGGCGTAATGTGAGAACGCGGACATGCTGCCGCAAGCGATTCTCTGACGGAAGAATCGCTCGTGGCGGCTTTGGTCACAAGTTGACACAAACATTCCTGACTTTCTTTCGACCAATAACGCTCATTGGCGACCCGCGTGGCAAGAAAAATCGCCTTATCCAGCGGCAACGATGCGCGGACAAGCATCGCAAGTATTCGCGCAAATGTCATTTTTTGAAGCTGCACTGTTGCCTTACCAACCCAAGGAATCCAGCCGAGTAACGACCATTGACCGGCGGATTGAATCAGCATTCCGCGAGACGAACGAGAAATCCAAATAATAAATAAAATCCAAAACGCAAACGGCACGGCAAACATCACGATTAGCCAATGCTGCAAATGATTTTCGCACCCTTTCATCGCGTCGAACAACAGCGTTGTCGCCTGATATGCCTCAAAAAAATGGGCGATTCTCGGTCCCACAAAAAAGAACAATCCGCAAAAGATAAACCAAAGCGATGTGAAAAGAATTAACGGGTAAATTGCTGAGCGAATTAAGAACAATCGGGCGTCGCGGACGGTTTGAGCGCATTGCGTTACCATATCAAGCGCACCGGCGAGATTTCCCGATTCGATTCCCGCCTCGACCACCGCCGCGTAAACCGGCGGAAAGATCGGATCATTGCGAATCGCGTCGGCAAGCGGCTGACCGGAACCAATTTTCTTGGCAAGCTGATGAAGATGGTCGCGGATTCGCCTCCGTTCGCCCGCGTTTTTCTGCAACAACGCTTCTTCAATCGGCAAACCAGAACGAACGAGCACGGAAATTTCGTCACACAACGCAAGCAAGCGGTCAATTTCTCCGTTTCCTGCTATTCCTGCGGACGACAAAGGCAATTCTGCGGACATTTTGACTATCTCCCCTGAACTATATGTATAATTTTTATCCAGTGAAAAAGGAATTTCGACATTATCTTTTATATTTTTCTACTTGATTGATTTATCTTAATCAATTTTGAAATCAATGTCAACAGAAAAAGAGATGTTTTTCAATTTTTGTCAGATTTTGCGGAAAATCAAAAAAATTCTTGATTATTTCGTTTTTTGGGGGAGGTTGGTTTGATGTTGCGAGAATTAAATTGTTTTTTTAAAAATGTATCTCGTCACCGGATTGAAACACTATCAATAGGATAGTGACAATAAAATGATTCGCTCGTCCAATCAGACCTCATTTCCATCTAATTTTCCTAACGAAACAACCTCAGTAGCCAATGAATACTCCTCAACACCAAACCTCATTATCACATTAAAAAAGAAGAACAATGAGGTGGGTTGGTAAAAAACTTTTTGCTACTGAGGTTGTTTTATTAGCTCATGTTACGCATGAGCGATTAACATTCGGGAAACGTAACGATTCAGTCGCTTAAACCAAATAAATCCGTACAGGACAACGGAATAGTTACCATCAATTTTACCGGAATATATTATTATTGCCGCCCTGATTTATCAAGTTTCCCTTAGTAGCCAACAAAGCCCCCAAGCGCGCCCTTATGAGACATGTCGCTTACGTTTTAGATGATGAGTTACAAACGAAAAATAAGGGAATAAGGGCGCGTAACTTGGACGCAATTCGGGCTACTAAGGGAACTTGATAAATAAGGGCTACAGTGGTAAAGCCGTTCGGGTAATGATGCAGTTGCCCAAACCCACTCAATCCGCTAAACCTAATGAGGCGATTGAATAGTTACAAAATAACAAAAACGGTTTTGTTTGTCCTTAACTTGAAACCGTTAAGGATTCAACAATAAAATCAAAGCCATGAAACGACAAGCATACGGCTTCAGAGACTTCGAATTTTTCAAGCTTAAAATATTAGCGCTACATAACGCAAGGTATGAACTTGTCGGATGAACCATGTTTTTCTCACAAAGACGTCAAGAACACCGAGGGATTCTAAAAAATAAATTTTTTGTGCCTCCGTGCCTTTATGAGAAAGCATAAATTTAAAGTAGTTTTAGTATAGCTGGGTAACTGACTAGTTACAAATACTTAAAATATCTTACATTATTTATTTTGTTCAATTTACCTCTTACCTAATTGATGGGCAAAATTTATTCTCTCTTCCCAAATGTGAAATAAGCAGAAAATTGATTCGATTACAAAAATACCTTCACTATTTTTTGCTCTTTCTCCAAAACAAAGTTTTGGGTAAAATTCGCTGGTTTTTTCGTTTTTCACACATTTTGTTTTGGATTCACAAAAAATGGCTTTTTTAAAATTCTTTATTCCGCGTATTTTAATTCTTGCGGTTATTCTGATCGTGAGTTGGTTTTCGCTGAACATGGTGATTCGGCGGACGCTCGTTTCGTATTGGCAGAATAAAACCGCGACAAATATGGAAATCGGTAAATCGCAAATATCGCTTGATCCGACGCAAGCGTTGTTGGAGAATGTGCAAATTACAACAGCGCCAGGCGGAAACCAATCCGCCGCGAAAATAGCTGTTATCGAAAAAGTACAAGTGCAATTTGACCGAAACGAATTATTGCGGCGGCGATTTATTGCGAATGATACGCGGTTGCATAATGTTCGGCTCGAAGCGTTGAAGCTTGGCGAAAACGGACTTGATTTGACGCAATATTGGCAAAGCGCGCAATCGCAATTCTCGCAGCTTGCCGATCAATTTCAGAATTTGCCGCTCGACGATTTCATGTTAAACAATCTCGACGACGCGGCGAAAAAGCTGGCGCGGGACTTTGAGACGTACAATTTCGGCGATAAACTTGTTGGACGTTGGAATAAGGAAATCGCGGATTTTCGAGAGAAAGCGAACAGCGTCAAGCAACGAATTGAAACGATGAAAACGCAAGTCGGCGAAAATCGGAATCAACCGGACAAAATCGCGTTGGCGATTGCCGTATTGCAACAGATTGAACAATTGGATCAAGAGATTGCCGGTTTACGCGACGCCGTGCCGAGAATTGAGCAAATGATCCGCAGCGACAAACAATCGCTGAAAGAAGCGGTTCAAAGAGATCAAAAGCGGCTGGATTCGCTTTCGCGTCCGAAAACGTTGCCGATAAACTTTTCGGAATACATTTTGGGCAAAGAGATGCGTGAAAAGCTGACTGGGCTGATTGCGTGGACGGATTGGGGACGGATGCAGATTCCACCGGAAGATACGGCGTGGTTTGAACAAATGCGTCTGTTTTCGCCGAAACGCGCGGCGGGAAAAACGATAACGCTTCCCGACATGGAGTCGCAAGCCGAAGTTCATTTTCGCGGAATCGGGATTGACGGTCAAGCGTTGGTGTGGGAACAACCGGTTTATTTTGCGGGCGGAATCCGCGATTTTACGAATCAGCCGCACAAACTCGCCAAGCCGCTTGTCTTTCGGTTTTGCGTTTCCAAAGAGCCGCTTGCCGAAACGTTGCCAGAGGATTATTTGAAATCGCTTGCGAATTTAGAACCGGCAAACATTTTTAAATTTGATCAAATTCAATTCGGCAGACAACCGCCGTTTTTGCAATCGCCGCTTGATCCGCAAACCAATTGGGCGTTGAACGGCGGCAGACAAAACGTAACGAACATTGATTTTTTCCGCTTGCCGGAAGCAATGAAACCGGAAAGCGGCAATCAAAATTTCGTGCTGGATATACCGACGCTTTATGTGACGGCAGCATTGGATAGAACCGGGAAAACGCCGCATGACCGTTTTTTGATTTCGTGTCCCGACTACGCGCTGCCGCAACGGATTCTTGGAAATCCGCATCAATTGGCGTTCCAGATTTCGCCGGGAATTTCGCAATTTCGGGCAGAGTTGGAAATTCACGGCGATGTGGTTTCGGGAAAACTAGCGTTACTACAAAGTCCGGTAACGATCAAGGCGTTGCTGCCGAAAACGATGCAGGGAACGCCAATTGAACGAAGCGTTATGGCGGCGGCGGACGCGCTGACCGTGATTCAAGCGGAGATTAGCATTTCCGGCTCGCGAACCAATCCGCAATACTCATTTTATTCCAATGTCGGCGATCAGCTTGCTATGCGAGTCGAGCCGTTTTTGCAACAAGAATGGACGCAGGTCAATCAAAAGTTAGTTTCGCTTCTCGACAATCTGATTAAAGCGTCGGAAGGAAATTTGAACGCGGTCGTTACGAATGGTTTTCAGCCGATGTTCGACGAAATCAACGGCGACCGTCAAACGCTTGCGACGACATTCCAGCAAAGCGGATTAGACGTGAATCAATTGATTCAATCGCATTTACCGCAAATGTCGGAGAAAGATCAAAAGCAGTGGACACAAATTCTGAATAGCCCGATTGCGCAATCGCTGTTGAGGCATAGCGTGCCGCAACAACCTTTGAAATCGTCGGATACGTTGGGGCAAATGATACTGCGTCAGCTTGACGGAGAGCCGAACAATGCTGCCGCTAATTCGCCGCTTGTCGGGCAACTCACGAACGAACTCGACACGAAAGCGCGGGAGTTAATCAACAAACACGCAACGCCGGAAGTCCAAAACGCGCTACGCAACGTTTTGGGAAACGCGATTTCCAATGGACAATCTTCCAATCTTTCACCGCCAAATAGTCCGGCAAATCCGCCGAACGCTCCCGCGAATCCCGCTGGAGAATCGCCGCTTTATCAATCGTCGACTTCCGGCGGAAAGACGCTTTATCCGTAAGTAACTCATGTTACGCACGCTAATTTTAAAATCCGCCCAAGCATTGTTCGTTGTTTTTTTGTAACTATTCAGTGGAATGTAAGTTGGATCATTTCGATGTGAGAATTTCGTATTTTTTAACCGCATTTCTACCTAATTTTCTTAACAAGACAACCTCAGTAGCAAAAAGGTTTCCCCAAAACCAACCTCATTATTTCTTTTTTGTTGAGGTAATGAGGTTGTAGAGGATTCATTGGCTACTACTGATGTTGTTTTGTTAAGAAAATGAGGTTTGCAACACCAACATCTGCTCGTTTCATAGTAAAAATGCTTAAAACTGACTGAATAGTTATTAGACCTTTTCTCTAACCCTATCAATAGACCGAACACTATTCAAAAAACAGTTATTTTGTATTTACCTGTTTTGCCTAAATAACCTGATATGAAGTTAGAGAAAAGGTCTAGTTTATACAGGAAAATAAAAATCTGTATAAAAGTGGCACGCACGCCGTCCATGGCGTGCACTTCGTAAAGGGTTTTTACTTCGCCTAACAGGATTGTTTACGCTGCGCCGCGGGCTCCGTTTTGGCTAGGTCAATCGCTTCATTCATTCTCACGCCAAAACTCCGCCACAGTGTGCCAGCCCTGCAAATGCTACGCATTTCCTTATTCGGGCTGGCAAAACGTCATAATACAGCCGGAACGTTATATGCCATTGTGCCTAAAATTGGTTGGGGAAAACAGGAAAAATTTTCGTAGGAACACGCACGGGTAGCGAAGAACCGCGATCACGGGAAAGGGATAAAGGGGACAAAATTTTTGACGTTCATTTGTACTCAAATGTCTTGCGTGTTCCTTCTGTCTTTAGTGTTGCTCGCCCAACAATCGTTTTTGGATGCTTGCTGAAAAGCTTTTGTTTGGCTAGAATTGTTCTTTCACTTTGAACGTTTTTTTGCACGGGCAAAGGCGAAATTTACATTTAACT
>JAIRYX010000037.1 GCA_031267635.1 Planctomycetaceae bacterium | reverse complement strand
GAATTGGATATTGTACCGGCGGAAAGCGTGGGGATTCACGCCGTGATTGACGCCGACTGGGATGGAACGCCGCGAATTCTCATTACGGAAGGGGAGAGCGAGCCGGAAGAGAGTCAATTGGGCGTCATTGGACAAACGACTTTATTGACGATTTTTGTTCTTTGTGCTGATAAAGACACGGCGATTGATCTCTGTAGAATTGCGGCGAACGCGGTCTATACTCACATTGAGGCGATGGAAAGACAAGACGAAACGGGAATCCTTGCCATCACGAGAAACGCATCGAAATACGGAAACATCGCCGATAGAACGGAATTTGAAGCGTTTCGTTCCTTTCACGTGATTCATACGCTGAATACATAAACTCATGTTACGCATATCCAATTGGTAGGGGCGGGGCTTGCCCCCGCCCTTGTTATTCTTGCGTTCTCACTCGCACATTACATCCTTCGCGCCCACCCATCGGCGCGGCTGCCGTCCGCGCAAACAAGCAACCGTCGTCAAGAACTAGGGGGAGTTGACCTTTCGGTGAATTTGGCATGGCGTCCCACGTTTGGTCGAGCAATGTACGCCCCGCTTGCTTTTTGTTTGCTCCGCCCCATTGCTTGAAGAAAAACGGGACTTTGTTTTCGTCGCATTGGTCTTTAATGTCAAGAACCCATTGTTTTTGCATTGGTCTTGCGCCGGGACCGGATTCGCCACCAACAATGACCCAATCAATATCAGAAAGGTCAAGTTGACCTACGTCGTCAAGGAGCGGTTCAATGGATAGAAATCGGATTGGAGCGTTAATCGTTTTGAGAATGTCGATTCGCTTTTTGGCTTCTTTGTTTTCGACGGTAACGCCAAGCCAAACATTATCTGGGACAGGGTGATTGCAAAAATACTTTTGTAATATATTTTCGCGTTTCGTAAGAATTTGATATATATGTTTGGGAGTATTTTTAATTGTTTCAAAGATTTGGTCAAGAAACTCAAACGGCATTTCTTCATGAAACAAATCACTCATGGAATTGACGAAAAAACGAGTTGGTTTTTTCACGGTCAATGGGAGTTTAACCCGTTCCGGCAAGATGGTAAATTTAAAACCGTTTTCGTAACCTTTTTTCCCCATTGCACAAAGTCGTCGTGCCATACACTCCGCGTAGCAATTCTGACAACCTGCCGAAACTTTCGTGCAACCTACTGACGGATTCCATGTCGATTCCGTCCATTCGATTTTAGTGGTACTCATGGTTATCTTATTTATTTAGGAATGTAATATTCATTTTTTCGGAAAACGTTCCTTGTCTGGGTGGTTTTCCTTCATCACTTCTTGCAGTAATTATACTCTCTTCATACATTTTTTTCAAGACATCTTTATAATTATTGAGTACAAATGGACGATCAATACTATGTGATTCATAAAGCTCCGATAACTTGATAGTTTGACCATGATACTCGTTAATGAGAGATTTTTTCAATCTACTCAACGGTGAACTTAATTTAAACAACAACGGCTGATTTTTTGAAACCAATTCGCGCGGGTTGTATTCAAAGGAAGCAACTCCGTCAGTATGATTCGTACTTTCTTTGTACATAATATTTTTCATTACATCATATCCTTTAAAATGTTTACTTACAAAAATCAAATGATGACTTGTTCGATTACCGTTTTCGTTTTTAAATCTAAAGGGTAACGTGAATCGTGTACCATACCCTTTAATCGCCTGATACAAGGACTCAATGACTTGTAATTCTCTTTCGTTAGTTGATAATTCCTTAACCGCTGATACTAGAGTGTCAAACTGCTCTTCGAAAAGAGCTTCCATGTGATTTTTGACATTAGGATTGTTAAGTCCCATATTGATACGATTATAGTTAAAAAAGAATATCGCATCACATCCCCAATCTTTAACAACGGAATTGATCAATTTAAGTGACAACCCTTTATAACCCCAAGGATCAACAAAAAATAAAGTAGGTATCACTTTCATTGATTCGAACATTTGGACAATTTCGTCACCAACTTCTTCATTACGAACATCGGGCTTGTGTTTTAGTAAATGGATATCAGGTAGAGCGTTTATTTCATTTTGAAGAGTCTTTGTATTACTTGCGTCCATATCGTTAAACATGGTAACAAGACGTTCTCTAAATGTTTTATTTTTGATGGCTTTTTCAAGAATCATAAGTGGAGTTGACGTACTACCATTCTTATATCGTCCTGGACCGGCAAATAAGTCAATGTAAGCAATCCTATCTTCTTTTTTTCTACCATAACGATGGGCATTTTTATTTTGGGTATTTGTTATAATTCCAGCCCAGACATCAAAATATTTTGATGTTATTGTAGCTTTAACTAGTGATTGCTGTTCTTGTTCATCGAAAAAATTATTTGACATAGTTATATAATGCGTAATAGAAAATTAAAAATTAAAGTCAAAAACTGACAGAGTATAACTCTATCAAAACCAAAAAAATTCAATTAAACTTCAAATATCCTCTGAAAATTTCGTTCATCAATTCGTCGAGAGTGATATTTTTTTCTTCGGCTGATGTTGGTAACGTTTTTTTTGTTCAATGGAGAATTGATACCCTAGAATGTCAAGAACTTTGATAACGGTTTCGAGCGATGGATTCCCATCGGCGGAAAGGGAATGATATAAACTTTCACGGGCTAAGTTAAGTTCTTTGGCGATTTGCGACATACCATGAGAGCGGGCAATCATTCCGATTGTTTCAAGAAAAAAAGAGACATCATTTTCCGCGAGTGCAACCGCAAGACAAGCGGCAACATCTTCTTTGGTTTCGATATAATCTGCCGAATCATATTTTTTCGTTTTGAGCATATTTAAATTTCCTTAGCCATTTTTTTAGCTTTTTCGATATCTGCTTGCTGTGAGGATTTATTTCCGCCGCAAAGAAGAATGATAATATCATTTCCTTTCCGCGTACAATAAACACGATAACCGGGTCCGTGGTGAACCCGCAATTCCATTACGCCTTCGCCGACATGTTTGAAATCGCCAAACATACCATTTTCAATTCGTCGAATGCGCGAATCAATCATAAACTTTCCGACTTTGTCGGAAAGTTTTTTAAGCCATTTGTCAAAAATATCAGTGCGATAAATTTCCATAAATATAATTGTAATTTATAAACTACAACTTGTCAATAAAACACGTCGAAATTTTTCTCTTTTTTTTTCAAAAAAAGAAACTCCTCTCCCAAGAAACCAAAAAGGGATTCCTTACGGAATCCCCCATTAACAAACTACGTTCCCCAAACGAGGAGAACATTAACACTTATTTTCATTTTACGTCGCTTTGACTTTTTTGCAAGATTGAATTTTTCCAAATTTTTTCATTCTTTTCTTTTTTGGTGGTGGTGGAAATATCCAAGCAATAGATTGAATTGGCGAGTAATCGCCGATCCACTTTTCGCCGTAAGGACGAACATCACAAACACCGCCTTCACAAAACAAAACGCATTGAGTAACTAAATCTCCGTCCCCCTCAAAAGTAAGACGGGCTTCAATGTCTATATTGTCAACATCGCCATTTGTTTTTTCGCCAACATACAAGATAAAAGGAAACGACGAGTAAGATAAACTCAAGTTTGGTTGAATTGCGTTGGTGTCCATTGATATTGATATTTTAAACTCATGTGAAAGCTATCTTTTTTATTTTAGGTTACATTTTTCTCTTTTTTGAGAAAAAAAATAAAAATTTTTTCAAAAAATTCGTCTTTTACTAAACTACTTATCTTGCTTATCTTACAACGGACTTTTAATCCGGTGGTCATGGGTTCAAGTCCCATCACTCTCATTTTTATTTTACTATAAGTCGTAACTTTGCAAGAGGTTACGGCTTTATTTTTTATTCTTGAGGTAACTATTCAGTCGCTCAAACTCCATAAGTCCGTATCGGGCAACTGAGTCGTATAAAGTTATGCAATTTCACTTAACATTTTTCATATCAAGGGAAATTTAGGGACTTCGTAGTAGTCACCGTCAGCTTTACCGAAAAATATTACTATTACCGCCTTTATTTATCAAGTTTCCCTTAGTAGCCAACAAAGTCCCTCAAAAATAAAGCAGAAAGCTTTTTCAGAGATGACTATCTATGTTTTTTCCGTCTCGCAAAATCCACTCTTCTTAACAATACGTCCACTACAAACAAAAACGCTGCGATTGTTAGCAGATATTGCCAGAGCGGTTGCGATTTCCATGCGGTGCGCGTTAGATCCGGCTCAAAGAGCGATTCCGGTCTTGGTTGAAACGTTCCGTCGGTGGACGCGGCGATTCGTTCCAGCAAATCGGTGTTTGCTGGCTTGAGACGGAGTTCGTCGGGATAGCCAATCATCACGCCGCGCGATTGCGACGCAATCATTCGCTCGCCCGTCGTCAGCGTCGTTTGCAAATGATAACCGCCGCGTTTGTCCGCAGGAATTTCCGCTTCGTAACGTCCCGGTGCAGTCGGCTTCAACACGAGTTCCTCTTTCGACAAATCGGGACGAATCACCGTCATCGTCCCCGACGCTTTATTGACGTATTGATCGGAATCGTCTGCCGCGTCAAGCGTGATGTGAACACTGCTGTCCTGTTGTGCTAATTCAATCACCACGCCGCGCTGCTCCGATTTCCGCATCGTATGACGAATCACCTGCGCCCAAAACAGCGGGAAATCGTCCCACGTCAGCCATTCCGCCGCCCATTTCGGTTTCGCGTCCGACGTAAAAGCGACCGACATGCCCAGCCCATAACGCCACCAAGCCAACAACGGTTCGCCGCTTTCCGTCGAGAGAACCACCTGACTGGTCGACTTCGGACGTGTTACGACAAAACCTTCCAACACCGGCGCACCCTCAAAATTAACTCCCGACAACACATCGGTCGGCGTGATAACCACCGGCGTAAACGGCTCTTCTTTAATCGCCGACTTACTCGCTTCCATCGTTTCTTTCGCAAAAACTTGTGGAATCGCCTGCGGATCGTCGCAAATATAATGTCGCCCTTGTCCGAGTTCGGCAAGATGTTGTAGCAAATCGTTATCCGCGTCGCCCACGCCGATTGTCGAAACCGTGATTTGGGCATTCACCATTTGCCGCATGATTCCGTCAAAATCGCCCGACTCGCTATACCCGTCTGTTAACAGAATGACGTGTTTTAATTTCGCCGACGCGCGGGTCAATTGGTCATAAGCGTCAACCATCCCGGGATAAATGCTTGTCCCGCCGCCCGCTTCAATCGTGGAAATTTGAGAAGTTATGGAAGAAACCGACGCCGCGCTTTGCATCGGTGCAACAACGTAGCTCACGCTGTCAAACGCAATCACAGACGCATAATCACGCGGTGTGAGCAGTTCCACCGCACTTTTTGCCGCATCTTTCGCCATTTCCATTTTCTGCCCACCCATGGAACCGGAACGATCAATGACAAGACAAATCGCCAACGACGGCTTCTCTTTCTCTTTTTCAAAATCGCTTCGTACCGGAAGAATTTCTTCTATCGGCGTTTTGTAATAACCGCCGAGTCCGAACGATTGTTCGCCACCGAGCATCACAAAACCGCCGCCAAGATCGCTGACATAACTGCGAAGAATATTCATCTGCCATACCGTCAATTCCGTTGCCGGAACGTTAGACATAAGAACCGCCTCAAAATTTTCGAGTTCGTCCAGCGTACGCGGCGTCCCTTCCGGCGGACGGATTTCCGCATCAATTCCTTGTTCTTTCAATGCCGACGCCAGTCCGCGAGCCGCTTTCGCGTCCGACTCAATCAACAGCACTC
This sequence comes from Planctomycetaceae bacterium, assembly GCA_031267635.1. Taxonomy (GTDB): domain Bacteria; phylum Planctomycetota; class Planctomycetia; order Pirellulales; family Thermoguttaceae; genus WRMR01. Next base: position 3,640 of record JAIRYX010000037.1, on the reverse strand, counting down.
GCGGCTTGCCGCCGACATAAACCAATCCTTCCGCTTTGTTGTTGTCGAGAATCGTGTCTTCTTTCGATTCGATGGTGGCGGAAAATTCGGTTTGCCTTTGATCGTCAATCGACTGTTTGAATCGAAAGATATTCTCGCCTTTTTCGAGCGAACACGTTTCTTCCGCCGTTTTGAAGCCACCGCGATAAACCGTAATCGCTGCATTTGTCTTTTGATTACTTTGCACCACCACTTCGAGATAAAACGGTTCGCCTTGTCGGATTTGCGGCGGAGTCCGTAACTCAGAAAGCTGAACCTCCGGCGCAACTGCCGAGGGAAGCGGCACAGTAGATACCGCAATTCCCGACCGAATCGCGTGAGTCAACGAATCACCCGACGTTTCATTTCCGTCGGAAATCAGCACAATTCGCGGCACATAATCCGGCGGAACAACCGCAATCGCCGGTTCCAACGCAGCGGCAATGTCCGTGCCATCCGCCCATCCATTTGTCCATGCCGTTTTCGTATCGGTCAATGACGTATCGGCTGACGTTTCCGCATCAGCCGATTGTAACAATGGTTCGTCAGCCGTTGATGTCGGCAAAGTTGTTTCCACAAACGTTGACGCTACCGTTTTTCTCATGTTATGAAATTCCGGCGTCTGCGGCGTTGACGCGAACGGCACGACGGCATAAGGACGTTTTCCGGCGGCTTTTTCCGCATCGTGCAGATAATTGTCGGCAATCGTTTTCGCGTTTTCGTCGATACTCCGGCTTTGATCGACGAGAAACACGACCATTGTTTCATGCGTCGGAGACAACATGGTCAATCCCGCCGCGGCAAGAATCAACAGCAATAAAATCGCCGTCCGAAGAACAAGCAAAACAATCCTCTGCCCGCGCGAAAAATCCAGCAGTGATCTCCAAAATCCCCAACCGATGACAATCAACAGCAAGAGAAGGAATAGCAAATACGGATGGGTAAATTCAAGCATAAGCGGTAGAGTTAAAAGCTAAAAGTGAAAAGGAAAATGTTTTTTACGGTCGTTGCTTTCGCAAAATGTCCCTCATGTTTTCCTCGAAATATTCTAATGCGTTTTTTTTGTTAAAACAAGAGTTTGAGGATTTATCGTGAAATATTGTAACTATTCAGTCGGTTTTAAGCATTTTTACTACGAAACGAGTTAGCTGTTTGTGTTGCAAATCTCATTTTCACCTAATTTTCTTAACAAAACAACCTCAGTAGCAAAAAGGTTTTCTAAAAATCAAGCTCATTCCCTCATTATTTCTTTTTGGATGAGGTAATGAGGTTGGTTTTGGGGAGGATTCATTGGGCTACTGAGGTTGGCTTGTTAGGAAAATTAGGCAACTATTCAGTCGCTCAAACCAACTAAATCCACACGGGGCGTCTGAATAGTTAAAACGATTGTTATTCGATAGACCATCCCGCAAGCAAAAAGCTGCGCATCTTATCTTTTGCCTAATTTTCCATCACTTCTTTTTCGCGGTTTTTCGCGAGTTCGGTTGTTTCGTCTTCAAATTTTTTTGTCAATTCCTGAATTCCTTCTTTGGTCGAATCGCGTTCGTCTTCTGAAAATTCTTTGTTTTTTTCGCCCGCGTCTGCCATTTTATTTCCGTCACGACGGACATTGCGGATAGCGATTTTTGCTTCTTCCGCAAGTTCTTTGATACGCGATACCATTTTTTGCCGTACTTGAGTTGAAAGCGGCGGGATGTTAATTCGTACAACACGTCCATCGTTATTCGGCGTGTAACCGAGATCGGATGCGATAATTGCCTTTTCAATATCTTTCAATGTCGAAAGATCAAACGGACGAATAACAATTTGTGTCGGCTCAGGACAAGCGACAGTCGCCGCTTGTTTCATCGCCATACTTGATCCGTAAACATCAACTTTTAGCGAATCAACCAAACCGGGATTCGCACGTCCGGTACGTATTCCGGTCAATTCCCGCTTTAGTTTTGCCACCGCTTTTTGCATCCGGTCTTCAATATCAATTAAAATTTCTTCTGATTGCATAGTCACGCTCCTTTTTTGAGGATAGTTTCTTGGAGAAAAATTATCAGCAAACGAACATATTTTTCCTTCAAGTCAGGTATTATAACACACGAAAATCATTCTGCCAATCATCGGAAAAACTAGCTTGATAAAATTTTTCGTCAAAGTATAATAAATTGTGTTTTTTGCAACTCTTGTCAATTTTCTCGGACTGAATTGACGAGATTACCATTCTTCCTTCATTTTATGGAAATCGTCCGAAAATATTAAAAGGGAAGTAACTTTACAGTCGCCCGATACGGATTTATGTGGTTTGAACGACTGAATAGTTACAAAGGGAATTTTATAAAACCTTACAAAAATATAGAAAGCCAAAAATGAAATCATCGGAAACTGCTGTTATTTTTATTGAATTTCAGAACGATTTCTGTCAAGAAGGCGGGAAATTGTTTGAGCTTGTCAAGCCAGAGATGATACGGGTGCAAACGATTGAAAATGCGCGGCGGTTGTTAGACGCGGCGCGAACGAAAGGTTGTTCGGTCATTCATTGTCCGTTTTCGCTCGACGCAATTTGGGTGGATCATTGTTCAATTTGCGGATTGATTGCCAATGTCCGGCAAGGCGAATGTTTTCTGCCCGGAACTTGGGGACATCGTATTATTGACGAACTCGCGCCGATTGACGGTGAAACCGTTCTTAACAACAAACGAGCGTTAAGCGGTTTTACCAATACCTATCTTGATGAAATTTTGAAACAGAAGAACACCAAAAATGTGATTATTGCGGGATTGCTCACCAATGTTTGCGCCCAGGCGACGGCATGGACGGCGTATGATCTTGGTTATAATGTTCGTATGGCGATGGACGCATGTGCCGCAACTTCGCAAGCCAATCATGAGTATGTTGTCAACGAAATCTGCCCGATTCTCGGCGGGAAAACAACAGTTGACGATCTGATTGCTTCGCTGGAATGATAGACATTTTAGCAGGTAAGATTGATTCGTCATACATTGAATTTTACAACCAAAACGCGAAGCCCATGAAGTGGAATTTTTACCCGAAAAAGGAAACCGCAAACGCCCCTGTTGATGCAAAGGGGATTTAAGTGACTTGGTAGCAGCTCCCATATGGTATTAAGTTAAGGACTTCTAATCTCTTTATTTTTAGGAAGAGCGTCTTAATGATTTCGTGGCGTTTATAGACGGAATAAAAAAGTACATTTTTGCACAGTGAAAAGTATAAGAAATGATTCTGTTTGAGATATTCGCCGAAGAGTTTTACACTGGAAATTCCGACAGAATAATTATTGTGTTCAATGATAAAAATTCGTAACTATTCAGTCGCTCAAATCCCATAAACTCGTACTGGGCAACTGAATAATTACAAAAATTCAATAATCGACATGGCTAATCTCATTCTCAACTTTTAACTCATGTTACGCACCTGGTAGCATGACGCTCTCAAAGGAGTAAGATATCCCAATTGTCTAGATATTAGAATGCGGCATGATGGTAAAGCGGGAATATAGGTAAAATATACATTTTACATTGTCCTCGTTTTCAATTTTACTCCAAATCAACCGAAAGATGTACAACCTGCATTCTGGTGAAGAGTTACCAAAAGGAGTATTATGTTTTTATTA
>JAIRYX010000025.1 GCA_031267635.1 Planctomycetaceae bacterium | reverse complement strand
TACGGCGCGTTTTCATGGATAGCACTTTTGAACTTCGTGCTGATCATCGCCGCGATTGTTCCGGTGATTTATTTTGTCTGGGAATGGATTGTCACGCTTGGGAAGGAATGATATATTTTTTGCACTTGAAAATACTGGTTTTCAAATCGTAACCGATCCAGAAGAAAATCAACCGCTACTGATCATCCAGAAAATCAAAAAAGAATACGGAAATAATTTAACGTTCATTTGTTTTTCTCCTGATATGTTGTATTTTAGAGATTACAAAAAATGACAAGAAAAATAAGAATGGCATACCGAACAAAAACATTGCGGTTTTAGTACTTCGGTGATAAAAACTTTCACCAACAGGCAATCCGCCCCACTGACGATTTTGCAATAGCATCCAACCGATAACTTTTTCATTATATAATGCGTTTTTCCAAGAATTATGACCGCCACGATCTTTAAGTGTCAAATACGCATTGCCGCCCGATGCGTTAATCGCATTGATAAAACGTTCCATGCTTTCCCATGACACGCTATCATTTTTATTATTAAAAGCCCAGATCGAAGTGAATAAAAAATCATTATGATTCATCGGCGGTGCGGACGAACAAACGCCAAGCGACGCAAAACGTTTCGGATGCATTGCAACAAAATTCCAAGCCGCATTGCCGCCGGAACAAATACCGAATACGTTCAAACGATTTTCATCAATCGGATATTCTTCAATCACCGCATTCAATATTTCTCCGGCAATCGTAATCGGCGCATCGCCTTTGCCTTCGGAAGACTTTGACGTATTCCAATCTCGATTGTCCGATGGACATTGCGTAACAATCATAAAGAAATTTTTTTATTTTTTCCCGCAAGATATTCCATCGTGAATTGAGCATGCGCAAGTTGGCGTGTGTTATCGTTGCCGCTTTCGCCTTGTCCGTGAAGCCAAAGGATCAATGGGTATTTTTCATTTGGTTGAATTTTTTCAGGCATAAACATTCGGAATTTAATCGGCTGATTCGTATATCGCCCGCCAGTGTAATGATATTCCATCGTTGCAAAACAAGCAACAACCAACGGATTTGCGTTATAACCGCCGTCAGGATTCAATTCCGACGCACTTCGAATCGCCTCTTCCGCTTCGCTATCGCTAATTCCTTTTGCGGCTTCCACAAGAGTAATTTTATGCGGCGTGTTGTCAGCCCGCACAAACGGCGTCAATAAAAACAAAATTAACAAAACAAGAGTAAGTTTATTGTTCATTTATTATTTCTTCAAAAAAATATCTTCCTGTAATATTCCATAAAACAAGAATTACAATAACAATGGTTATTACAGTAGTAATACGGCAATACCGCTTTGTCGCTTCTTTTTTCAAGTCGCCGTACTCCTTGTCATTCCGCGTCATTCCGCAAAATTAAAAACCACCTGACCGACAACACAATCAATACCGCTAAACAAAGAAAATACCACCATGGACAAAGACGGACGTCAAATAAGTACAAAACTGAAACGCTAAATTTCGATTGGAGAAAATATTTTAAGTTAAGCAGAAGCAACCCGCAAATCAAAAGCCATGTACTGCCTGAAAGCCAAAATCTGTTTTTATTATTTGGGTGTTGAGTGGTTTCTTGAAAATGTCCACTGTCCGTCATGCTGTTTTCTTCTTATTTTTTATTTTTTGGTTAAGCCGCAAAAGCCATAGAATAGCCAACAGCGTTGTGACTGGAGTAATGAAAAGTTTTCCCGTGATTTCGCCGTTGTAAATAAAATTTGCCATCGGAGCATAATAATACGGCATATAAACGGAGTCATAGAGAAAACGATAGTAAATATTCCACAGATAAACGACTTGGTTTCGCAGCGTGGTCAACCACTCGGAATATATAAACGTGATAATGAAAATACTCACAAAGACCAATCCCCAAATACAATAACTTGGCTTTGAAATGATTTGATACCAAAAGTTTATCCATCGGCGAAGCAACCACTTTCCTATTTTACGCCGAAGCATAAAATTTGTAATCATTCGGTTAATTCGGGTTTGACGAAGATACCAAACGATTTTCTGGAAATGGCTAACGGCATAGAAAAAGTGAATTATCCGTTGCATCCATGACAATTGTACGATGGCTACGCCAATTTGTCCGAAAGCAAGCAGCCAGAGATTGATTGCGTACCATTGGGGCCAATAGTATAAATCAAGATAAAAACGGAAGTAAATCCATCCCCGTAAACCGAAATATCGTGATGGTAAATGATTCACAACGATATTTGAGATTACCAATATACCGAATACAAATATAAACGCAAACCAACAACAACTGAATTTGTGAATTACTTTTCGACTCATGGTTTAACCTCTTCCAATTTCGGTAATCCTATTTCACGACGCATCCGGTTTGCTTCTTCCAGGGTGATGTGGTAAATGTAAATGGAATATCCTGCATAGGCAGTTGGTTTCAACTTTTGAAAATAATCATAATCATGCAACCATCCCCAAATTTGATTGACGCTTAACGCATACCAACCGGGTTTCGGTCCGATTGTATGTAAATCGGTATGGCTCAACGACAATTGACTTGATTGTTTATCCAAAGGCGGCTTGGGATAATCAAGACCGACATATTTAGGTTCATAGCCGCCAGAATAGACAAGTCCGTTAAGTTTCACATCGGGGTGTTTTTTGAGCCATTTTTCCAGTTGAATTAAATCCTGTCCCCAATCCAATGCGCTGTGAAGCATGTGCTTATAACCGTTTTGAGGTCCGCCGACAAATTCGTTAAAATAACTCAAAGAATGCGGATAAATTTTCATTGTACTAAACGCCGACCATAAAAGCAGTAATACCACACAACATTTTATGATTCGTTTTTTTTCCATCCAAAGAACGGATTTTCCGCAAAAAACAAACGCGAATCCTAAACAAGGAAGAATGTAGCGAAAGTGATAATTGAACGCCAATTGCGAACTGACAATGACAAATACAACAAATGCGGGTAAAAGTAATACAATTTCGCTTGCGGTAAATCGTGAAAGTCCGGTTAAAATTGACGCTATTAAAACTCCGCAAAAAATAATTTCCGTTCCTATCGGCGTTTTAATCAAAAGTCCATAAAAATAATAATACCACCATCCAATGTTCCGCCATTCTCCTCGAAGATAAGACGAGTTGCCAAAATGTTCCAAATCGCCGATTTGCGTATCCAGACCAACAATAAATTGTTTCGGAAACGGAACCGGTAACCATCCTAAATATGTATTTTTATTGTCAATTCGATTCATCGCCTTGCTGGTAAACGAAAAACTATCATAACGTTCAAACGAATGATCAAAACCATAGAATACATTGATAATCCACACGGCAACAAAGAACATCAATACAATTTGCAAACTTTTCATTAACCGCCAACGGATTTTTGCTTGCTCTTTTGGAGAATATCGGATAAACCACACCAAAGCAACCAATAACCATAATCCGAATAAGATTAACCATGTTGTCTTAGCAAGAATTGCGAGCGCTAAAAAAACAGTAGCGTAAGCGGCGCGTTTCCATGTGCTTTGTTTAAGCCATCGCCAAAAAAAGTATCCCGCCCCAAGCCCAAGAGAAGCCGCTCCCATGTCATTCGTGATAAGTTCACCGTTCCCTAAAATCATTGGGTTAAAACACCAAAGAACGAGAGCGATGATACCGGCTTGATTACGTCCATAAAGTTCGCGTCCCCACAGAAAGCAAAATATCCCGCCGAGTAAACTGAATGGAATACACGCCCAACGCGCTAATGTCATAAGCCAATAAGAACGGCGACCATTGATTTCAATAAACTGACATCCGATACTATATTCAGGGCGAACATTTTTTCCCTCAATAAAACGTCCCCAATTTGTTTGACAACCGACTCCAACAACAGGAATTGCCGCAACCATGCGAACCAGCGGCGGATTGACTCGGTAAAGTTCGTACCGTCCGAGTTGCCAATGACTGACGCCGGCGGCAAGCAATGGGCCTTCCAATTCAGTCGGACTATGTTGCGTTGCGGAATAGGCAAGAAGAGCGGCATGAATCAAAAGTAAAATGATTACCCAATACCATACCTTGCGAAATACCTTGATTTGCGGAATCATGAAATCGTTAATTTTCATAGATATCCCTCACCTATTAAATTGCGGTTTTTAAGATAATGTGTATCGTTCATCAGTCCTCAAAGTCCTTTTTGTCCTAAACGTCTCTTTGAGAATGAAAACCGAGTTTCCAAGTGTGAAGAATATCAATCGTAATGCTTTTCAGTTTATTGTTCGTTATTGTTTGCGCGAACCGTATCGCGCCATCTTCTTAATGCCGACATAGCATGAGAAAGAGCGTCAAAATCAAAATGCGACTCCTCGTTTCCGAGAGCGTCCATATTTCTGAATGTTGGAGAAT
>JAIRYX010000023.1 GCA_031267635.1 Planctomycetaceae bacterium | reverse complement strand
CTACTGGGTTACTCGTAAATTTCGGGGTGCCGTCCACCTCGAATACGTATCTTACCAGGTTTATGCAATTCCGCAATCACGTTTTTAACGGTAGTACAATAACTTTCCTAAATGTAGACCAAAAATGCGTAACATGAGTAAATAATGAACATAAGTAAATGTGCCAATTACATGTGTGTATTAGACCTTTTCTCTAACTTCACATCAGGTTGTTTAGGCAAAACAGGTGAATAAAAAATAACTGTTTTTTGAATAGTGTTCGGTCTATTGATAGGGTTAGAGAAAAGGTCTATTACTTATTTACATATGCAAATGAGATATTTACTTATGTATGTTACTTAATTTACATATGCAAATTTGTCGTTGATACATACCAAAAGCAAATAGTCGCCTATCAATTGCCGAATATCGCCCGCCAATAACTCAAAACCGCCCGTTGATTGTCAAGAAACGCCTCTCAATGAAAGGAAGAATTGGAACTCAGACGGATGAAACTTCTGAAAAGAGTCGCAAAATTTCCTTGTGTCCCTTGTAGCAAGCATCGGCTGGCTTTTCTTGCCAAATCTCGTTATTCTGCTAAAATAACAAAAATCATTCAAAGAATTAACAATCAGGTAGCAAAAAATGACACGTCTCAACAAAGACATATCGGCGTTTTTGCCGATGACGAAAGATGAAATGAACGCACGCGGATGGGATGAGCCGGATATTGTGTTTGTGACCGGCGACGCTTATGTCGATCATCCCAGCTTTGCAACGGCGCTTCTTGCCCGCGTGCTGGAGGCGGAAGGTTTTCGGGTAGCAATTCTTGCGCAGCCGGACTGGCAATCGTGCGAAGCGTGGAAAACGTTTGGATGTCCGAAACTTGGGTTTTGCGTCAGTGCGGGAAACATGGATTCCATGATCAACCACTATACCGCAAGCCGGAAAGTGCGAAACGACGACGCTTATTCTCCCAACGGCAAAGCGGGACGCAGACCCGACCGCGCGACACTCGCATATTGTCAACGCGCGAGAGAAGCGTACCCGGGCGTAACGGTGATTACGGGCGGCGTTGAGGCAAGTTTGCGGCGACTCGCGCATTACGATTTCTGGAGCGACAAACTCAAACGCTCGATCTTGATGGATTCGAAAGCCGACTTGCTTATCTATGGCATGGGCGAAAAACCGCTGGTCGAAGTGATGAAACGTCTTGCCGCAGGAGAAAATATCGCTGAAATTCGCGATGTGCGGGGAACGGCATATCGACTCAAGGCAACGGAAGATTTGCCGGAAGAAGACGAAACAACGCTGCATTTACCGAGTTGCGAAGAAGTCACGGACGATCCAACTCTATTCAACGAAATGACTCGGCTGGCATATCTTCATTTGAATCCGTATTGTGCCAAGCGGCTTGTTCAGGAACATTTACGGGAAGCGATCATTCTCAATCCGCCCACGTTTCCGTTGACCGAACAGGAAATGGACGCGATTTACGATTTGCCGTTCACGCGGCAACCGCATCCATTTTACGGCGAGGCGAAAATCCCAGCGTTTGAGATGATTCAAACATCGGTAACGTCGTTGCGCGGATGTTTCGGCGGTTGCGCGTTTTGCAGTATCACGGCACATCAAGGAAAATTCATTCAATCGCGGAGCAACGATTCCGTTCTTCGTGAAGTACGCAAAATTGCCGAACAGCCTTATTTTACAGGCATAATCAGCGATATTGGCGGACCGACCGCCAACATGTACAAACTTCACGGACGCGATACGGAGCGATGCAAAACGTGTCGGTATACGTCGTGTCTTTCTCCGAATATCTGCGAAAATCTCGAAACCGACCATTCGGCAGTGATTGCGTTGATGCGTGCTGTCCGCAAGACGCCGGAAGTCAAACAAGCGTTTATTGCGTCCGGCGTGCGAACTGATCTTGCGCAGTCTTCGCCGGAATATGTGGAAGAATTGGTTTGTCATCATATCGGCGGACATCTCAAAACCGCGCCGGAACATACTGAAGAAAATGTCTTGCAACTGATGCGTAAGCCGAACATTGAAAACTACGACGCATTCACGGAATTGTTTGAAACGCTGAATGTCAAACACGGCAAGGAACAATATCTTGTGCCGTATCTGATTGCAGGATTGCCCGGTTCGAACGTTACGTCAATGATTTGTGTTGCGGAGTATTTGCATAAGAATAAAATTCGTCCGCAACAAGTGCAAGATTTTATTCCCGGCCCGTTTGAACTGGCGACGGCGATGTATTATACCGGACGCGACCCGATGAACGATCATCCGGTACATGTGGCGAAAAAAATGCGGGAACGCCGTTTGCAACATGCGTTATTGCAGTATTATAATCCAGAAAATTATCACGATGTAAAAATGGCGTTGCGGGATTACGGACGCAAAGATTTAATCGGCAACGAATCGCATTGTTTGATTCCGCCGTATCCGCCGAAAGAACTTGCCATCAAACGCAATTCCCGCATCAAGCGGTTGGAAAAGAAAACGAATCTCGAAAAGGCGGAACGAACCGTGCGCCGTTTGCAATTCGAACAGGAAATCGCCGAGAAAAAGCGAAAAGAACGCGAGAAAAAACGTCAGGAACGTCAACAAGCATACGAAACAGAATTTGGCAGACCGAAACGTCATCCATTCAATCGTAATTCAACAAACCGCAACGAACAGGGTGAACGCAGATCGTTTGATGAACGCAAACCGTCCGGCGAGCGTCAGTCTTTTGATGAACGCAAATCTTTTGGTGAACGCAAACCTTTTGGCGAGCGCAGATCGTTTGATGAACGTAAACCGTTTGGTGAACGCAAACCTTTTGGCGAACGCAGATCGTTTGACGAGCGTAAACCGTCCGGCGAGCGTAAATCTTTTAGTGAAGGCAAACCTTTTGGCGAGCGCAGATCGTTTGATGAACGTAAGCCGTCAGACAAGCGTCAATCTTTTGGTGAACGTAAATCTTTTGGCGAACGCAGATCGTTTGATGAACGCAAACCGTCCGGCGAGCGTAAATCTTTTGGTGAACGCAGATCGTTTGATGAACGTAAGCCGTCCGGCGAACGTAAATCTTTTGGTGAACGTAAATCTTTTGGCGAACGCAGATCTTTTGATGAACGCAGATCTTTTGATGAACGCAAACCTTTTGGCGAACGCAGATCGTTTGATGAACGTAAGCCGTCAGACAAGCGTCAATCTTTTGGTGAACGTAAACCTTTTGGCGAACGCAGATCGTTTGACGAGCGTAAGCCGTCCGGCGAACGCGGCGAGCGTCGTCATTTTGAAAATACGGATCGTAAAAATTTTGTCCGTAAACATAAGAATGACAACCGCAACGACAACAGACACGGTAAGTCCGATGGGAGAAAAAACGAAAATTAGCCGAGATACTTTGATTGATTTTTCGCAAAAGACGCTGATATTTTATTCGTTCTTTGCGAAAAATTTTTCCTTATTCAACAATAGGGAGTTCGTTTGTGTCTAACGTTTTTCTGTCGTAATTTCTCGATTGTTTTTTCGACTTTTTACGTGTGGCAATTTGGTTCATGACTTGATTCGCGGCGGCACAGTCACATCGTGAGCGTTTTCGGCGTCCGGCGTAATATCCAAACGCAAGAGCAATAAAGCCGAATAATATCAATACAATCGCCGCAATGATCGTTATTAGTAATTCACTCATAGTCAATCTCAATACTCTTCTATTATCTCATGTTACGCATGAGCGATTAACATTCAGGAAACGTAACTATTCAGTCGTTCAAACCAAATAAATCCGTACAGGACAACGGATATAGTTACCGTCAATTTTATCGGAATATATTATATTATTGCCGCCCTTATTTATCAACTTTTTCCTTTTTCCCCTTAGTAGCCCGGCGCCAACATACGCCCTTATCCCCTTATGTTTCGTTCCATTTGGTTTGATATTATGTAAACCGTTAATGAAAATTTGACTCAATTCCGGATTGATGCTGATCAATGATAGCTCTACGAGGAATTTATATCACTGATATTATCAACTATAGCTTTTGAACCACCCCATTTGGCGTTTTTTGTGAAAAATTGGAATGATTAGTTTCGTTTACGAGTCGCTTTCAAAGTATCAACCCGTTTTCGGAATAGAGTCTTCAAATTTTTTTTCTCATGAAATCCACATTTGACCGGAAATTTTGACGTTTTTTAACTTTATTTCTAGAAAATGCTTGCAATCTTGCCATTTTCTAAAAAGAATAGGAATAATTAAAGTGTTTCAAAAAAACAACATAAAATTCCAAAATATTATTACAAACAGAATAGACAATCTTGTGTTTTACACAGGGCGACAATTATGCCTTCATCACGGGTCACATTTTTAGATAATATTCAAATTGTTCCTCAATACGAGCAATTGCGTGCCACTTTGTTTCAGGAAAAATATGCCTTGCATTTGAGTAAGCCGCTGGCGTTTTGGGCTTTGCCGACTGACCGCCGTTTGCCTTTGGTCTTGTTGAACCGTTCTCTCGGCGAGCTTCTCAATATTCCTTTTGAAGAAATTTGCCGCACGCCAAGTATCGGTGAAAAGAAAGTTCTTTCCTATTTGACGCTATTGACACGCGCTACTAACACCAAAGCCGAAGACATTCCTGAAAAATTCTGCTTGAATGTTCCGATAGATAACAACTCTTCCTTGTTCATCGACGAGGACGACGTTTTTCTCGAATCGGCGAATGTTTCTGAAATTCAATGGCAGACATGGCAGAACATCATCATAGAATACGGACTGCAAAATGAAAAACTTGGGCGTCTTTGTCCGACATTAAAAGAATTGACTCACGTCGTTTGGAATAACACCTTTGAAGATTATTGTTCTAAATCGCTGACAGAAATACGGGAAATTCCCACTCATGGTGAAAAACGTATTACGGCAATTATGAAAATTTTTCATAATATTTGTTCGATTGTCAGCAATTTGAAAAACTCCAAACATTTTGTCATGCGATTGATTCCGCGAAATATTGACCATGTTGAAAATTGGTCAATAAAAGTCTTACTCAAACGGGGTATGCCGAAAAAATCTGAAATCGACGACAATTACATTCAGCCGCTACTGGAGCAAATGAAAATTGATGCGTCAGAGCAAATTTATGAATTAATATTGAATCGAATCGGATTGCAGGGAGAAGTGACAAGTATTCGTCAAGCGTCTCGAATACTTAAATTAGCTCGTGCGCGAGTTTATCAACTTCTTAATGAAATCAATGATATTACTCTCATTCGTTGGCCTAACGGACGGCTGTTGACGTCATTATTACGAAATAAATTTTTACGCGATACGACAAAAGAACAATATCCGAATCCTGAATTTGCGCGGTTTCATGCGGCGGCGGAATTGTTTTTTCCTTGGGGACGTCGTGAAGACGCAGGAGATGATTACTTCTTTCAGTTCCGCGAAATTGACAATGATTTTGCGCAAGAAAAAGAGGAAAATGAATTTTCAAACGTCAGTAAATTGAATGAATCGTTTGAGGAGAGGATTCCCAAAACATTTCCGGTGAGGTAAAATAAGAAGTAACGATGTTGATAAATTATTTTTTACTGGAATCTTTGAAAAATGTCTTGGGAACAAATTTTCCCTTTTGTGTGCGGCACGATTGCCGCGTTTTTTATTGGGTTATCCAAAACCGGTATTCCCGGTCTCTCACTGCCGGGAATTTTGTTGATGACATTTGCGTTTCCCGGTAACGAGCGTTTTTCCACCGGCGCAATTCTTCCGGTATTGATTATTGGCGATATTGTTGGATTGTCGCTTTACCGAAAGAATATTCAATGGCGAATTTTAGCTGTAATCCTGCCGTTTATGTTTGTCGGAATTATTTTCGGATCCTATATTCTAGCGAAAACGCCGGATAAATACTTTCAACCAACGCTCGCGATTGTCGTCTGTTTTCTAATCTTGTTTGATGTTTGTCGGCAATATTTTAAATGGGAAAAAATCGGCAACAATCTTTTGTTTGCTCCAACATTTGGCATAACCACCGGATTGACAACGATGTACGCGAACGCAGGCGGTCCGCCGATGTATGTTTATTTGACGGCACAAAATCTTCGCAAAGAACAATACATGGCAACTTGGGTTTGGATATTTTGCATTGGCAACTTGATAAAATTACCGATAAGTTGTTCGCTCGGTATGATCAACACCAGAACGCTTTATTTTACGGCATATAATCTATTACCGGGATTGTTAATCGGCGTACTTATAGGACGTCGCGTCTTTTTGCTGATACCGGAAAAATATTTCGTTCCGGTTACGTTTTTCGGCACATTACTCACCGCTATCGGTATGATGCTTCAAATTTTTGGACTAGGGAAATAAAGTTATTCCGGTTGTAAAACACAATTTTATCACCACGAAAGACACAATGGGACTTTTTCAATAGACAACGACTTTGCTATACTTTACAACACGGGGAAAGCCGTGAAATATTATGGATAAACCAGCAAATATCACGGATGAGCCGGCAAATATCACAGAAAAAGCCGCGTTTCCAACTCTCAAAACAAAAAAATTAACGGCATGTAAAAAATTTTTTCTTCTTGATTTTTTGTTATTTTTCTGTATTTTTCGATCTAATAAACATGTTGAATTTCTTTCATTGTTTTTTGCGAACAAGTATTTGGCATAGCAATTGCATTATATTTCTTCCGAAAAGATTTGTCATAAAAAATGTTTTCTGCAAATCGTAGCCAACACCAAACATTTCCAAATTGAAAGGTCACAATATGCGCAAGTCAAGTCAAGTCAAGTCAAGTCAAGTCAAGTCAAGTCAAGTCAAGTCAAGTCAAGTCAAGTCAAGTCAAGTCAAGTCAAGTCAAGTCAAGTCAAGTCAAGTCAAGCGGAAAGTCTGTCAATCAAGCAGCATTTACACTTGTTGAACTTCTAGTCGTTATCGCAATCATCGGCATTTTGATTGCACTTCTGTTACCTGCTGTTCAAGCCGCTCGCGAGGCGGCACGAAGGATGCAATGTACAAACCATCTCAAGCAATTGGTTCTGGCGTCTCACAACTATCATGAACCCAATCACGCTCTGCCACCGGGATGTCTTATTCCGGGCAATGTTCTGCGCGCCAACGGGTTTGCGGTAACTGATCAACGAGATGGTGTTCATTCAATTGGCAATGTTCAGACGAAGCCTTGGAATATGATCGGCTGGCCGGCATTTCTGCTTCCGTATATTGAGGCAACCGCTCTCTATGAAAAGGTGAATTTCAATGAAGCGGCATTTTTGCCGATTGATGCTGTGGGCGGAGGGTCGGATAAAACGGTCAAAACTGGAACAGGCTTTCTGCCGAATGAAGAGGTTTCACTGGCGGCGCCAACAACTTTCAAATGCCCATCAAGCTCTCAACCGGAGGTTAAAAATACGGTGAAAGATTATTCTGGAAACGCTGGCGGAGCCATTTTGAGCCGCGCCGCCGACGGAGCGGGAACATGGACGCCAGCGGTTCTTCCTGACCGGCGAACCATTTTGGCGGGCAATTTCGGGCTTTTCCATCGTGCCAGCGGTTACGGTTTTGAAGATATTCCTGACGGAACAAGCAATACAGTTGCTTTTATTGAAGCCCATTCGCAACGTCCATTGATACGGACCGATGGAAAATCTTGTAATCCGTTCCTGTGGACTCATCACCCGACCTTTGGTATGACCATGACGGATAACCCTCAACGTACAAATTGGTTTGTTATTAATGGAACGCTCGGCGTCAATAACGACAGCGATCCCCGGTTTGCTTACA
This sequence comes from Planctomycetaceae bacterium, assembly GCA_031267635.1. Taxonomy (GTDB): domain Bacteria; phylum Planctomycetota; class Planctomycetia; order Pirellulales; family Thermoguttaceae; genus WRMR01. The sequence continues at coordinate 6,876 of JAIRYX010000023.1, read as the reverse complement.
GCACACATCCCGGCGGTGTTAATGCGGCGTTGACAGACGGTTCGGTACGTTTTCTAAGCCAAACGATTTCTCACGAATACGTTTATCGTGCCATTATGACGCGGAACGGCGGCGAGCCGGTGAGTATTCCGTAATGTTGCGTGTTTGATTCCTCATATTCTTATCAGGAACAAATATTTTCCGAAAGGGATGTTTAATGAACATCAATATATTCAGTCAGGAGTTTTTATGAATCGGTTTGTGTGTGTTATTTTACTTTTTATGATATTGGTGATGATAACCGGATGCGGTAAGAACCTAAAAGTGTCAGGAACAGTTACCTTTGCGGATGGTTCACCATTGACAGCGGGTTTAGTCTGTTTTATTGCAGAAGATGGCAGTACCGGACGAGGTGAAATCAATTCGGATGGAACGTACATTATGGGATTTGAGTCGAAAAAAGATGGGATCCCCAAAGGCGGAACTTACAAAGTGTTGATCATAAATGCGGTGAAAGAAGAAGGACATGATAAAACAGGGATGCCGATAGAAGTACCGCTCATAAACGCTAAACACAGCAACGCCGCGACTTCCGGCTTGACTTTTATTGCGGATGGAAAAAGTAGAACGTTCGACATCACCGTGGAACCAGCAAAGTAATCTGGCAAGAATATCACTTTCACAAATAACAGTTCCCAACTAAGCGATTGACTTTTACTTTTCAATCATTAATAATATTCCATTGCCTTTTGGTTTTTAGTCTCTTGTGTATATTATTCATATTTGAAAATTCACTTTGTAATACTGTGTTTAGCGTTCACCATGTCCCCAAAGTCCCTTTTACCCTTAACGTCCCTTTTAAAATGAAACACGAAATTCAAAGTGCGAGGAGTATATAACGTGCTGCACTTTGACAACTTGCAATTACAATTTCCGGTGACTCAAGCCGCGCTTAGCGGTTATTCGGACGCGCCGATGCGGGAAATATCGCGGCTTTGCGGAGCGGAATTTACGCTTTGCGAAGTGTTTCTCGATCAATTTGTGATCGATGTTTCGCGCGGGAATAAGTCGCGGTTTTATCTGGCGGTGGACGGTTCGGATCATCCGACCGGCGCACAACTGATGGGAAGCGAACCGGAAATCTTTGTGACGGCGGCAAATCGTTTGATAGGATTTGGATTCGATTTGATTGATCTGAATTTCGCATGTCCGGTCAAAAAAGTGTTGGGACGTAATCGCGGAGGAATGCTAATGACTTCGCCGCAAACCGTGTTGGAAATTATTAGCCGTGTGAGAAATTCGATTCCGCCAAACATTCCACTTACGATAAAATTACGCAAAGGATACGACGATTCGCCGCAAAGCAACGAGCAATTTTGGGAAATTCTCGACGGCGCTTTTCAACATGGCATTGCGGCGGCGACGGTGCATGGTCGCACGGTGAAGCAACGTTATGACGGCGCGAGCGATTGGGATTTCATTACTCGCGTCAAACAACATGTGGGAGATCGGACAATATTGGGAAGCGGCGATCTTTTTTCCGCCGAGACAATCGTGCGGCGGATGCGCGAGTCCGGCGTGGACGGTGTAGCGTTGGCTCGCGGAGCGATAGGCAATCCTTGGCTTTTTTCTCAAACGCTCGCCGTGCTCAACGGCAAACCGATTCCTTCGCCGCCAACTCTCGCCGAACAATACGAAATCATTTTACAACATTACAACTTGTCGGAAACTCTTTACGGTGCGCATCGTTCCGCGTCCGACATGCGCAAATTCGGCGTCAATTACGCGAAATTACATCCCGAACCGCTCGCCGTCCGCGACGCATTTGTCCGCGCAAAGAATCGCGACGATTGGATGAGCGTGCTGCAAAAATGGTATCGGAAATGACAAAGATATTTTTTGGTAACCCTACAGTTGCACAGAGCGGATTTATTTGGTTGGGGCAACTGACGCCATAGTTTTCTATTGCGGTTTCAAATATTGTCCCTCAACAAACGAAATACTCAGATATTTTTTAGTCACGAATAACATGAACCTACCTGAATATTTCACTTTTTGAAAAAAGTATATTTATGCAACCTCTTCATACAATGAAGCTCTCACAGGAGGTTTGCAAAGATCCAAAACCGATTTAGAATAAGAAGCGACTTGTTTTTATCCCCAAAGCCAAAGTATATTTCGATGAAAATCTCCCACCAATTATTTTTCATTATTATCCGCTTTGTTATATGCGGTATTGTGATCATTTTATGCGTCCGAACATTTTTCATGGAAGGAATCGTTATACCGCTTTATGTTTCCAGCAATTCTATGTCGCCGACACTCATGGGACCACATTGGAAATTAATGTGTCCCGAATGCCGCGCAGCATTTTGCGTTGCCGTACAAAATATGAAACACAATGCGAATAATGATTTCGCTGAAAATTCACGGCGCAAATTGTCCGGCGAACAACTTCTGGCACGGAGCGTTTGTCCGGCATGCGGATTCGCAGAAACGCCGATTTTCTCCGACTCTTTTTATTCCGGCGAGCGTTTGAGAATCAACCGCGCCGCATTGTCGTTGCGACCGGTTCGGCGTTGGAACGTCGTAATTTTTCGTAAACCGGACGATGCGCAATTGGCGGTGAAGCGAGTCGTTGCGCTGCCAAATGAAACAGTAAAAATCGAACACGGCGATATTTTCATCAACGGAAAAGTCGCGGCGAAATCTTATGCCGTTCAGCGTGAAATACGGATTCCGGTACTTTATTGCCAATGGCAACAGCAAAAAACAAACGAGTTCGTCTGTTTGCCGATACGTTCCGTGCCGTATTTTCAAGGGGAAACACAATCCACAGACAACGCAGATAAAAATAACAAGACAGCGTTTAATCCGTCGTTATTCGGCGTGACAAATCAGCTTTGCGAAAACCAAAATCAAACACAACGTTCGGAAAACGTCTTTCGCGTTCACGACTTGATGCTCGAATTGGATTGGACGTCGGAAGATAACGAAATTTCTTTGCCGCTGTGCATTCGGGCAAATACGCCGTCGTGTTCTTTTGACACGGCATTTGACCGAAAGCAGAAAACAGTAACTGTAGAACATCAGCAACAAAAAAAACTTTATCACGTTTCGTCCAACATGGCGGATGTTTGGAAGATTGAAATCTCGTTGTTTGATCGTCAATTTTTAATCGCAGTCAACGGAATTGTCCTCGCAGAGATCCCTTTTGCAGACGAAATACAGCCGCCGGAAACGTCAGAATTGATTTCGCCGTTTGCAATACGATGGAAAACCGACAATCCTCGCATTCCCGCGAAAGAATATGAAACAAGGACGGCGCGGCAAATCCGCAACATTCGCGTTTGGCGCGACATTTATTATACGCCGTTGCCGGACGCGGCAATTCGTTCCGCATCGGATTCTTCATCGCAAGTGACGAACGTTCCGCAAAATTGCTATTATCTTCTCGGCGACAACAGCAGCTTTTCTCTCGACAGCCGCGTTTGGAAACCGTCCTGCGTTCCGTTTCGACAATTGACAGGAATTGCGAGTCCCGTAAAATAGAAGTCTCTGAAAAAGAAACATTCGTATCTACTGTCGCAAACGAGGAAGTGAGAAATGTCGTCGTTGTTTGTTATTTTGGGAGCGGGACAAGGAATCCGTCATAAGCTTCTCAAGCAAGTCGTCACGATCGGGCGCGACGCGTCGAATGTGCTACGGCTTAACGACAGCGAAGCGTCGCGCCGGCATGCGGAAATCCGGCGGCGCGACAATGCGGACATTCTCGTCGATCTCGGCAGCTCTAACGGCGTTTATGTCAACGGAAAACGAATCAATGAACACTCGCTCGAAAACGGCGATCAAATTCAAATCGGTAAGACGCTCTTTCTTTATACGAGAACGTCCGAAAATCACGCGAAACATCGGGAAAGTCTAACGCCGAATGTCGATTTTCAAAAGGACAACCTCCATCACGAGCCGGCGAGGATTTTACATGCGGTGAAACAGGAAGAAGGAAGCCGCCTTTACGACCCGTCGCTCAAGCCGGCTGATGATTCGTGGCTTGCCAAAGCGAAAGGACATTTGCAAGTCATGTACCACACAACCTTGGTGGTCAGCCAGACGCTCGACATCGACCGGCTTCTCTCGCGAATATTGGAATTAATCTTTGAATGGGTGAACGTGGATCGCGGCTGCATCTTGTTGTTTGATTCCGAAGGAGACCGGCTTTTGCCGCGAGTGTCACGGACGAGAAATGATTTCTCGCCGAGCGACCGAATGACGATTAGCCAACGCATTCTCGACACGGTCTTGTCCAATCGCGAAGGCGTATTGACGAGCGACGCCCAGAAAGACGATCGATGGGAGCCGGACGGAAGTATTATTCACATCGGAATCCGCGAGGCGATTTGCGTGCCGATGCAAGGACGCTACGGCGTTGTCGGCGTGATTTATATCGACACAACGACGTCGCCGCAAGAATCGTTGAAGCTCCCGCCAAATGAAACAAAATCGCTGACGACCGATCATCTCAAGCTGATGATCGCCATTGCACACCAAGCCGCGTTGGCGGTGGAGGATACGCGGTATTATCAAGGGATGGTACAGGCGGAACGGCTGGCGGCGATTGGTCAAACAGTCGCGGTGCTTTCGCATCATATCAAAAATATCTTGCAAGGAATCAACGGCGGAAGTTACCTCATCGAAAAAGGTTTGGCGGACACGAATCATGAATTGCTGGCGAAAGGTTGGCGTATTGTTGAAAAGAATCAAAATAAAATTTCCGACCTGGTGATGGATATGCTGACCTTTAGCAAAGAGCGCGAACCGAATTTTGCGTTGGAAGACGTGAACCGCGTTATTTCCGACGTGGCGGAGTTGATGTGCGGACGCGCGCATGATTTCGGAACGGAACTGATTTGGCTGCCGGATGAGACAATTCCGACTTTCTTCTTCGACGCGGAGCAAATCCATCGCGCCGTCACGAACATTGTAACGAACGCCATTGACGCGGCACAAGCACACAAGTCCGTAACGTTGCAAAATCAAACGGAATCGCCCGCCGTGCGAGATCAAGAGTCTGCCGTGTTGTTCATGGAAAGCAGCGAGGAAAGCCGCGGCGCTTTGCAACACACGGGGCGAGTTGAAATCCGAACCGGGTTACAGTCCGCGACGCAATCGCAACAGCCAATCGTGCAAATAACGGTTGACGACAACGGGCTGGGAATACCGCCGGAAATGTTTGATTCTTTATTTCGTCCCTTTCTTTCCAACAAGAAAGGAAACGTCGGCACCGGGCTTGGGCTTGCCGTCACGCACAAAATCTTTGAAGAACACGGCGGTCAAATTCGGTTGGGCGTCTCTCCCAGCGGCGGCGCCCGCTTTATTCTGGAATTGCCGTTGCGAAAAGAAACGTAAAATCGGGACGGCGCTCCAAGGAACGATTGGAGCTTTAGCGACTTCTAATACTTTGCCTTCTTTTTTGTCGAGAACTGGCTTGACGACAATTGGAGCTTGAGCGGCTTCTGATACTTTGCCTATCCAGGAGTTAAAACTCCGCTGATTATTTCGTTTTTCGGGAGCTTTGCCGACTGCTAAAGGGGCATTTGATATATAAGGGCTGAAATAGGCGATATTTTCCGGTAAAAGCGGCTGTCGTTCCCCGATTGCCGTGCGTCGTTCCCCAATTGCCGTGCGGATTTATGTAGCGAGGCGGCGAATCTCTTTTGCGGGATGACTGCTCTCTTTTGCGAGGCGGCTGATCTCTTTTGCGGAACGACGACTCTCTTTTTCGGGACGACGTATCTCTTTTGCGGGACGACGTATCTCTTTAGCGAGGCGGCGTATCTCTTTTTCAGGACGACGTATCTCTTTTGCGGAACGGCGGAATTGTTGCGGGCTTTCAAGGAGATTGCGTCTATTCCCCAAACGCCGCCCGCGATGTCGCTTGATTCATCACTTATGCGGTAAAGTTTCCGCTCCGAGCGGGACGGAAATTCCGTAGAAAGCGGCGAATCGCTCGCGAAGCGGGACTATCTGAATCTTCTCCAAATACATAATCTTTCCGAGCGTCTGAATTTCCGACCTATCCGAGTCGCTCATCTTTCCGAGCGTCTGAATTTCCGACCTCTCCAAGTAGCTCATCTTTCCGAGCGTCTGAATTTCCGACATAACTCCTTAATATATAACGACTAACGTAAAACTTCCACGAACGCTCGCGAGCGGCTCGCTGCGCTTTATGCGCGATTCGCCCTCGGGGGCGAGACTTCCGCTCTCGGGGGCGAGACTTCCGCTCCTAGGGACGAACGGCGAATTTTTCTTCGGAAGCGACTCGTTTCCGCTTCCGAGCGACTCATTTCCCCCAATGCGACTCGCATTCCCTTCCGCGGGAGATTCGCTACTCTTTATGAGTGATTCGCTACTTTTTGCGGGAGATTCGCTACTCTTTATGAGTGATTCGCTACTTTTTGCGGGAGATTTGCTACTCTTTATGAGCGACTGATTCCTAGGAATTAGCGATTCCGACACCCGTCGGAAAGATTCCGACACCCGTCGGAAAGATTCCGACACCCGTCGGAGAGATTCCGACACCCGTCGGAGAGATTCCGACACCCGTCGGAAAGATTCCGACACCCATCGGAAAGATTCCGACGCCCGTCGGAATGCTCCGCAAACCTCTTTCGAGCGCTCATTTCCCATAATACTCAGCACATGATGAGGAATCAATATTCCGTGATTCCGTAGGGGCAACCCTCGCGGTCGCCTTTGATTTATGCGCGGTTTCCCCTAATTTATGCGTATCCACCCATGATTTCGATGTGGTCGCCCCTAATTTATGCGCGGATGCGTAAACATTATGCGCGGACGCATAGAAATAAAGGGCGGACACGAGGGTCGCCCCTACGTATC
>JAIRYX010000009.1 GCA_031267635.1 Planctomycetaceae bacterium | reverse complement strand
TTTTTGGCGTTACCGATTCTGCGTATGATGGATGGTGGTTTATATGGACAAAACCGAACGGACTAGATAATAATGATTCAAGTATTGACCGCGATTTCACGTTCCGATTTACGGTAGCTAATTTGGAACCTGTTGACTTGAATGTCCATATTGCTTGGGCGGAAGTGCAAGTACAATTTGCCGGCGAAGGGGATTTTAAGACAACGAGTTCAAACGATACGCAAAGCGAGGATAACACGGTTGTTGTCGGGCAGAAAGTCGAAGCAAAATTGGATTATGATCCGGTCATGACATGGACAAGTAAAACATGGAGTGCGCCAACCGGAGGAAATTTTGTAAAAAAATATATTACAACTAACAGTGCGGGAACAATCGTCAATCATACATCCGGCGATTATACGGCGGATACTTTTGAGTTTTATTATACTAGTAAAACAGGTACGTCTTCAACTCTACGTAAAATAAGCGTTAATTCTGTTTTCACCGATCCAAACGGTCATTCGCATGGAATTAACAGAGACGCAAGTTATTATTTGGAAACGCCAACCGCAAATTCTTTTACGTCAGAATGGGGAGAATGGTCTGATGGTGGCGACTTGATTAGAATAACAACTGGTTCTTCAGGAGATGTTCGTTTGAGTTTGGGTGGTGAAGAATATGTCATTGACCCTGATTGGGGACAGACATCAAACTCCGTTCATGGAATTACATATCAAGCCAGTATTTCTACATCAGATTATGCTGGTGGAACATTTGCTTATACTCAACTACAAAATTATTATTACTCAGAAGTCACAGTAAACGATGAAACTAATTATATTTCGTCATGGGGACATTATGTCATTGATTCTTCTTTGCAGCGTTTTCCTCAATACTTTGAAGCTGGCATTGATTATGATTCATCTATAGAAAACACTTGGAAAAAAGGTTATGATTCTCCTTGGGAAGATGTTGGAGCTTATGATTACAACCGTGTGGCTGTTTACAGAGAGGATTCGTTTAAGACTTATTTGACATATAAACCGGATGGAAATGATTCTATATGGATAACATTAAGTGTTTTGGAATGGTATTGGGAAGGTGCAATGTATCAATCTGCTAATCAGTGGTATATACTTCCCAATTCAACAAATTATGGTGGTGGAACAAGTTATACAACAAATGTATTACCAACTTGGGAATTAAATTTTCTTACGCTTCGATTACATGTCAATGAAACTTGGGATGAAATAACAGGAGATAACGAATGAAAAGCTTGAATTTATTGTTAATGATAAATCTATCAATATTGACAACTCATTTTGTCTATGCCGATGATTCAACGAGATTTGCCGTTGATGCGAAAAAACTTCAGGATTTTTATCGCGGCTATCTTATCACGGAAAAGCCGAATCCAGTGGAAAATTCCGGGATTCTTTATCCGGGAGATAAGGGGTATCTTGGCGATGGGGTTAATACTAACCAATATGGGAAACCTCTCTATGGCGGGATTTCCAAAGAAGATAATCATCCTAAAGGCGATTATTCCCGGCTGGAATTTCGGATACGTACAGAGAAGGAAATTTATGCGGTCAATGAAAAAATTGAGATTCAACTTTATGTGGGAAATGCGTCAGATTCGGTTGCGCATGTCCAGCTCCACCCTGGTGCGAACAGTTTTCGTTATTATGGCGCAAATTTTATTTTAGTAAAAAATTCCTCCGGCGATCCTGTTTTACCGACTGACAAAGGACAAAGAGAAATTATTCATGACGTTAGTGACGGTAAAATCACAGGATATGATTTTGTTGGTTATGGCAGTGCAAGCACACGTGTCGCACTTGATCCTAAAATGTCTCTACAAATTTCACTCCCATGTCCTATCAATAAGTATTTCCAAATGGATAAACCGGATACGTATGAAATTACTTTTTATCGCAAATCATTTTTTTATCCTCAACTTTATGCGCAACCTGTTCCATCAAATACACTAAAAATCAAGATAACTGATTCGCCCAAACAAACGATTGACGTTAAAAAAGGAAAACAAACATTAAATTTCAACATCGACACATCGCTTAAAACAGAGGAAAAAACTGTGCCGCGACGGAATCAAAGAAGAGAAGAACAATTGGAAAAAGATCAGGAACTCGGAAATAACGGTTGAGAACCATAAAGATAACAGACAGCAACCAAAACGCCAAACTTTTCACCAAAAACACCAAAGGAAATTTTCGTGCCAACTTTACAAATAAAAAAACGAAAGAACAATCAAAGAAAAAGAGGAAATACTCGGATCTTCTTTGAATCACTTGAAGAACGCCTTCCCGTTTCCGCGTCGATTCTCGGAGCGGTTGCCGGTTCGCTTTTCCTATCAGAAAGCCGGCAGGAAAGTCAATCGGTAAGCAGCGTTGTTTCAGCGGAAACAGCAAGCGAAATCATAAGCCATGTCAATTCCGCCGAAGGAACTTTACAAGAATCATCGAACACGTTTACGACAGAAAAATTGAAATCGTTTGTTGCGAAAAATCTTTTTTCGACAGATTTTCTATTAGGCGAAGACACGGTATCAGAAGACGAGTTATCAACCGTTGCCCGAAGTTCCGTTGCGAACCATTCTTCAAACGATTCTGTGACAACCGCAATTTTAGAAAATGATTTCAATTCTGTTTGGAGTTTTTTATCGGAAGACGATCCGAACAAACTAACACACCAATTTGCCGACGATTTACTTTTGCAACAAACGTCGAAAGCGAATCAATCAACTTTGACGTCGGAAAGACCGCTCCATTTTTCCGCGTTGCCGCCGTTGCCTATCGAGGCAGTCGCCGCGCCAATCTATGCCGGAATCGCAACAGCTTCCGGCGGAGGCGGAATTTCAACAACATCAGACGTTCCCGAAGCGTCGCAATCCGTCGCATCTTCGCAGACGATTCTTGTTGGGGATTTTAGCCAATTGAGCCAAACTTCATCTTCGTCAAGTTCAACCTATGGAAATGTTTGGTTTTCTTACGCGGCGCTTTCCGATGAAGATGGTTATAATGGTGCTCACACAAATTACAACACCAATCCCAACACAACGCCAACAGTTCAAGTGGATACGGCGTATGTTTTCCAGACTGGAAACACGGCAACTGTTATGACGGAAATTTGGGGAGCACCTGTGTGGGAATATGTTCCTTATAGTATTGAAATTCTTGATCCCGGCACATATTGGGGAAATAATATCTCTGTGTCAGGTCCGGAATTTTATTTGCCTGACAGCAATTATATTACAGATTATTTTACTTGGACAAAACCGAGCGGATTAGAAAATAACGATCCCGACATTGACCGCGATTTCACGTTTCGGTTCACTGTGGCTGGTATGTATGTTGATTTGGACGTTCATATTGCTTGGGCGGAATATACCTTGTATGTTGATCCACCAGTACCAAATCAATCTACCATTGTTGCTAATGGTGATGATGTTGGACACACATTTTTCAGAATAGATGTTGATCCATATCTATCAGGATTAGATATAATCTCGGAAGATACATCGCCATACATCGGAATCCCGTGGGGATTTTATCCAACAGGAGAAAATACTTCATCTAGCGGTTCATACGTCGCAGGTTATACTCAATATGAATGTGACGGAGAAGTAAGAAATGACAGTTCTCATGGCTGGTATGTAAGCAAAACATATAATATTAATTCATTAAGTAAACTTAATAGTTCTTTAAATGCAATTCATGAAAATATTGATAGTTCTAATACAACGCCAAGATATAATATTAACTCAAACAATTGTACAAGCTTTGCACTTGGGATTGGAGAATTAGCAACGGGAGAATCTGGCATTTTTCCAGCGGCGAGTGCTTCTGGCTGGGTTTCGTATAATCCAGCAGGTATTATTCCGACTGTAAGTTTTTTATTTAATGGAAATTGCCCCGGCGTGTTGGGATATAATTTGACGCAAGAATCATATGCAGTTATTAATCCCGATTATGTCGGTGGTTCTGGTTCTTCATCAAAAGGAAAATTTGGTTGATCCCGTTTGATATATTCAACAGAACTGAACTTATTGTAAATAATAGTTAGGAGAAAATACAAATGTATAAAGGTCTTCAATTAACAATATTAGTATTGAGCTATGTTATGGCGATTGGTCATGCTAATCTCTATTCGCAACAAAATGAAAACGATGTCAACAAAGTGTCTTTGCCGGAACATTTTGTTCTTGACAACAAAGAGCAATTTCATGAGTTGGAAAAATCCATTGAATTCGCAAACCATATTATTGAATGCGTGAAAAACAAAAATGTGGAAACAATACCTACTTTTGGGGAAAAGTATCAAATGCGAGGAACATCCGTAGAGTGTAAACTACATTATAACTTGAAAACACGTTCTCATGAAGTGATGTTGCAAGAAGTTACTATCACAATTCCTTCAGGCGGAACGAATAAGAAAATGTCGCCATTCGTTCTCATTCAGTTTTATCCCCATTCGTTTCAACCGGCATTTATTAAGCAATACAAATTATTCAGCGAAAATGCATTGCATATCGATTTATATAAAAACGGACATTTCAAAAATTTAAGCGTTGGAAATGTTGTTGGAGACGATGTTCCTAAAATTATTAATCGGAAAGAATCAAAAAAGGATATTGATGCCGTTCAAAATGAGCAACTTTTAGAAAAAAACAAAACCGGAAAATTAGCTATTTATCGTTGGGACGAACAAGGACAACTTATCCAATCAGCCGCCCATTCCTACTCGACCGAAGATGACTTGTTTCATAAGATATTTCCCAATGGCGTCATCTTGAAAAAATAAAAAGGAGAATATATTTATGACAATAAAACAATTTTTTTTATTGAGTTTCCTCGTAATAATGATGATAACCAATGTTGTTATGCGAGAAATGAGTTTTTCAGAAGAATCTAAAATTCCTGACAAGGAATCGGTGAGCAGGTTCCGGCAACTAACCAATTCGGAACTAGCGCAGTATTATTATGAACAAGCGAAGATTGCAAATCAAACAATGCCATCTCCACAAACGTTACTTCCGTTACGGGAATTTACAACATTCCCGTTTTCAGAATTTGTAAAACGCTCGTTTTCAGAAGTTGCAACAGATATATTACGTCATAAAAGCGGTATTTATTTTGCAGTGGAACTGTCTATCATCTACCAAGATCAAAGATACCATTTAGGTAACAGCAAAAGTGAATACATGAGAAATTTAGAATGGGATATTGAAACAGATAAAACCGTTTATCAATCAGGTGAACCAATAGGACTTGCTATTTTTCTTCATAATACTTCAGACAAAATATTCACATTAAGAATATCACCTTTAATACCAGAGTGTTTTTATCCGAATTCCATTGCTCTAAAAAGAATTGAAAAGGATAAAAAAGAAG
>JAIRYX010000004.1 GCA_031267635.1 Planctomycetaceae bacterium | reverse complement strand
CAGGCGGCGAGAAAATGACGGGCATTCCGATACGCGAAATATCCGCCGCCACCCATTATGCCAAAAGCGACTACAAAGGCGATGCGAAGATATTGATTCACGGAACGAGCAACGCTGGGTTTCGCGGCTGCGAAAAACGCCGCAAGAAACGGCGGAGCAGTATTGAGCCGATCATCGGACATTTAACGGTCATCGTTTATGTCGCAACTTTTTGCGTGGCGTGACGGGTGATATCTTGAACGCGATTGGCGCTGCGGCGGGATTCAACATGAGAAAAATTCTACGCAAGCTCTAGCGATATTCTTCTTCTCCTTTACGTGACTTTCACGACTCCGAGACTGGATTCAGAAAATAACGGACAACACTCTTGCCCGTTCCTTGTCCAGCTGCGCAACTTTCATCCAAGAAACTGCGAACCGCCCGGTTCCACGCTGATTTTTTCGTATCCGCCTTGCTATACCGCTTGGTTTGCGAACCAAATGAACGTGTGGCTGATAAGATCGCGACGATGAAATTTTCACTGAAACTTTTTCAGGGACGACTATATAGTCGTGGAATCTTCTTGGCGGCTTCTGCGGCTTGATTTTTTCTCAAAAAAGGGCAAAATAATAGGAAATCATATTTTTTAGACACGAGTTTGATTCTATTCACCGCAAATACACAAATCACTGACAAATTTAAACATGAACTTTTTTCAACACCAGGACAAAGCGAAACACCGCACGGTGACGCTTGTGGTTTTTTATATTTTCGCGCTGCTGCTTCTTGCGGCGGCGTTTTATGGAATTATTATCGCGGTTCTCGCTTATGCGATACCGGACTATCGCGAGACCGTCTCGCGGAATTTCTTCTTTGAGCCGGGGCTTTTCCTCGCGGTGTTCGGGACGCTGATCCCCGTTGTTTCGCTGGCGAGTTTGTATAAAACGTATTGCTTGTCGGTCGGCGGTGGAAAAGCGATTGCGGAGTCGCTCGGCGGACGTTTGATTTCTCCGGGTAGCGGCAATCCCGCCGAACAACGGCTTTATAACGTGGTCGAAGAAATGGCAATTGCGTCCGGTATTCCGATCCCACCGGTTTATATTATGGATAACGAGCCAGGTATCAACGCGTTTGCCGCCGGACTTTCGCCCAACGAAGCGGTGATCAGCGTCAATCGCGGCACGGTCGAGCTTCTTACTCGCGACGAATTGCAGGGAGTTGTCGCTCATGAATTTTCGCATATTTTGAACGGCGATATGCGTTTGAACCTTCGCATGATCGGCGTCTTGTTTGGATTACAGATTCTCACGGTCGTCGGTTACTACGGCTTTCGCATCGCTTCGCAATTCGGCGGGTCGCGGCGCAGCAACTCCAAAGACAACAGCGGCGCAGTGGTTCTCGCTGTGATTCTTGTGTCGTTGCTGATTATGATTCTTGGCGGAATCGGTATGTTTCTCAGCGCGATAGTTCGTGCCGCGATTTCCCGACAGCGTGAATTTCTCGCCGACGCTTCCGCCGTTCAGTTTACGCGGAATCCAAACGGAATTGCCGACGCGCTAAAGAAAATCGGTTGTCCGAAAATCGGAAGCGCGGTACGCGCGCCGCAAGCCGCCGAAGCGAGTCATCTCTTTTTCAGCAATATCTCGCGGTTTTCGTTGGGAGCGTTGTTTGCGACGCATCCCGATTTGACGACGCGAATCCGTCGGCTTGATCCGGCATTCGACGGCAAATTTCCGAAAGAGATAACGCGCGTGAATTTGTTTGACGAATCTTTGTCTCCACAGCAACGGCGTACGCCGCGTCCGACAATCATTCCCACTCCGCAACGCGCGGCAACTCCGGCAAACGTTGCCGGATTGTCGCCAGTATTATCGTCACAAACAGCGGCGGCGTCTCAAACGATACAACAAAACGTGCTGCAAACAACGCTGCCGCAAATCGGTCAGCCGAACGCGGAACAAATTGCGGGACGAATTGCCGTTGCGTCGTCGCTTTTGGAGAATATTCCGCAGGAAGTAACCGACAATATCCGTGAACCGCTTTCGGCAAAGGCGGCGTTTTACGCGGTGTTACTGATGGAATCCGATGATAATTTGCGAAACCGGCAACTGGCGTATTTGACCGGTGCGGAAAACGATTATGTCGTGAAAGTCACTCGTTGGGTTTACGGACGAATCGTGTTTCTTTCGCCGCAATCGCTGTTGCCGTTTACGCAGCGTTTGACGGCGATACTCCGGTCGCTTTCGCCGCCGCAATATAAGCATTTTTCCGAAGTGGTCAAGACATTGGTTCACGCAGACAATAAAGTTTCGTTGTTGGAATATACAATTACGGCGTTATTGCAGCGCGACTTGGATGTTTATTTTGGTTTCTCCAAACCGCTTTCGGTCAAATACAATTCGGCGGAGTCTGTCCGCGAACCGATTGCCGTTGTCCTTTCTATTCTCGCGCGTTACGGACACGATACGGAAACCGCCGCTCGTTCCGCGTTTTCTGCGGCAGCGAAAGAGCTACCGCTAAACAATCTTGAGATGACGCCGGCAGAGGATTCCGCGTTACCGTCGCCGCATGAATCACTGACAATATTATCGCAAACATCGCCGAAGCTGAAGAGGCAACTTTTCACCGCCATGACGACATGCGTTCAACACGACGGACAAATCACTGTCAAAGAAGGCGAGCTCCTCCGCGCCAACGCCGCCATGCTCGGATTACCAATGCCGATGTTTTAAGAGTGAAGATGAAGCAGAGGCGGAAATGCTACTCCTCCCGCTTGCCAATAGTGGAACTGCGCAAAAAATAAGCGAGAAGAACATGACAGTGGCATTAATACTACGATTCCCTTGCAAATTGCCGAACATCACTTTTATTTATTATGTCATTGAACCCTGCACAACAAACCGCTGTGGAAACGCTTTCCGGTCCGCTTTTGGTTCTCGCCGGAGCCGGCACGGGCAAAACGCGAGTTGTTACCTATCGAATCGCCCGGCTCATCAAAAACGGAACCCGTCCCAGTCGAATCCTTGCCGTAACGTTTACGAATAAGGCGGCAAAAGAAATGCAAACCCGCGTCACGGAATCGCTCGGAAATCGTAACGCATTTCAAAAAGGAAAACGAGAACGTCCCGAAGTTTCGACATTTCACTCTTTATGTGTCCGAATTTTACGACGGCACATTGATCGGCTCGGCTATCCGAAACAATTTGCGATTTATGATCGCGGGGATCAAGAAACGCTGGCAAGACAAGCGCTCAAGGAAATCAAGGTCAGTAGCGCGGCAATGAAACCGGGCGATCTGATAGCGAAAATCAGTAGTTGGAAATGCCAATCCATGTCGCCGGACGAAGCCGCCGCCGAATCTTGGGCGGCAAAAGATCATCTGGCGGCGTTGGCGTATGATCGTTATCAAAAAGCGCTTAAAACAAGAGGCGCGGTTGATTTTGACGATCTTTTATTGAAGACGGAAGAGCTTTTCAAAAAGTTTCCCGATGTTCTCAAACTGGAATCGGAACGTTTTGACCATTTATTGATTGACGAATATCAAGATACAAACGGCAGCCAGTATCGAATTGTGCGCGGCTTGGCGTTGTCGCATCGTAATATTTGCGTTGTCGGCGACGATGATCAGGCAATTTACGGTTGGCGCGGAGCGGAAGTCTCGCATATTTTGAACTTTCGGCGCGATTGGCCCGACGCAAAAATAGTGCGATTGGAAACGAATTATCGCTCAACAAAACAGATTATTGATTGGGCAAATCAAATCATTGTTTTCAATAAGCAACGTCACGATAAGAAGTTACTCGCAGAAAAAATGGGCGAGCCGCCGCGAATTTTACAATGTAAAGATGGAGAAACGGAAGCAAAGTCGGTCGTGGGACAGATTCGGGAGCGTTTAGCGGAAAGCAAACGTCAGCCGCGCGATTTTGCCGTCTTATTTCGGACAAACGATCAGCCGCGAGCGTTTGAAATGGAATTTCGTCTCGCAAAAGTTCCTTATGTTTTGATTGGCGGGCAATCATTTTTCGATAGGAAAGAGGTGCGGGACATTTTGGCGTATTTGAAAATGGCGATGCGTCCGCACGACGACGTGTCGCTTTTGCGGATTTTGAACACGCCGCCGCGCGGAATCGGAACGACGAGTATTCAGAAATTGACAGAAAGCGCTATAGCGCAAGGAAAATCAGTTTGGGACGCGATTTCGATAGCGGAAATCATTGAAAAAATTACTGGAAAATCGCGGGAATCGCTCGAAGCGTTTCGGGATTTAATTTCCGACTACTCTCATCAGTTTCAAGGCAGTTTTTCTCTGGATTGTATCAACGATTTTATTGATGCGATTGGTTATCGCCACGAAATTGAGCGGAACTATCCTGACCCGGAGGAACGCTCGATACGTTGGGAGTCGGTCGGTGAAATTCTCAATGCCGCCGCGGCTTATATTCAGGACGAGAACGAACCGACGCTTGCCGGTTTTCTCGACCAAACGTCATTAGCGGGACCGGATTTCAGCGCAGAAAATAAACAGGAACTACGAAAAAACGCGGTAGTTCTGATGACGCTACACGCCGCCAAAGGATTGGAATTTAAAGAAGTGTACATGGTCGGGCTGGAAGAAGGAATTTTACCGCACCACCGTTCCGTTTCGAGCGACGACATTTTAGCGGTGGATGAAGAGCGGCGGCTTTGTTATGTCGGCGTTACTCGAGCGCAATTCCGTTTAACGCTCACGCTTGCGCTGGCACGCCGAAAATGGGGTGAAATGCGACCAACTATTCCAAGTCGATTTTTATATGAAATCACTGGGCAGGCGGATAATCCGAATTATAAAAAAGCCGTTGAACAACAGCAACAAACGAAAAACGGAAAAAACCGTCGGTGAAAACTTGAATGATAGCGGAAAAGCTCAAAGCCGATGTAGCTATTCATCTCTGAAAAAACATCTTTCATACTATAGTAACGTCTTGTCCTTCTCCAAATGTGTGTTATAATGGAAGTTCTCTTTTATGCGGATCAATTTTTCGTTTTGTACTTGAAATAAAGTGTTTTTGTGAAAAGCGTACCCAGTAAATATAAATTATTTTTTGTTTTATTCTATATTTTCTGAACTTTTCTGCTTTTCTATTGTTTTAAGTACCCGGTGAGTTATGCTATCTTGTTGCGATGGTTTGATTTGTTTCGGATTGGGGTGTTCCCATCTGAAATTTCTTACCCGAACAAGATGAACCTATTTTTTCCATAACAGAAAATCCGATGTACGTTGAAAAGTCCGTCCGTATCGATAAAAAAGGTATCGTTCACACATA
>JAIRYX010000511.1 GCA_031267635.1 Planctomycetaceae bacterium | reverse complement strand
TATTTTGCGCCGGTTCACTCGGCACAGAATGATGACAACCGGAAATTAAAAACAACACCCCAAAATAAAACATAACCAACAAATAGATTCGATACATCATTATACTCCCAAAAATATTCGTATCACCATATTCGTATCACCTCACCCAATTGCGGTTGACTATTATGATTATATTGATTATTTATAATTATTCAGTGGAAATACAGACTTTTAGAAGTTACCACTAGTGAATAGATACATTTTTTTGTTGACCTTTCAAAAACTTGCGAAAACTTTCTGGACAACTTCGTAAAATATACAGCAATCGTAAATTGCGGGTCGCGCGGAGCCAATTGAAATTTGTCACTGATGTTCTAATCCGTTACAGGAAGCAGTCGCTGTGTTCGGTTATTTGGTTTGTTTTGATTATGTCGATTTGCTTATTTCTTTCTAATGAGCGGGTTTTACGACAGAGAACAAAACGCCTTTCTTTCTGTTTCAAGAATGCCGAAGATAATGATAATCCACGTTTTTCCTATGGATATGGTCAAAAGGATATGACCGTTTTGGTATGCTCATACTAATTTGCGAACAAAGAATGAAGGATTTTTATGGTCGCAGCATCAATTCTTTTTTCCCGAACTCAAAAACTGATATTTCTTATCAGTTTGTTGGCGTTCGCGATAATAGGATGTGCCACAACGCAGCAGAAACCAAAAGTTTATTCCAGTCTTCCGAAAGAAATGGCAAAATCTTCGTTGGAAGATTATTATATCGGTGTTACCGACGTCCTTACTGTTGAAGTCGTAAACCTAGTTCCTAAATCTCCCTACGTTCTTCAGTCGATGGATACCGTTTTTATTCAGGCGTATGGTTTAGAAGCCAGCGACCCAGTTTTAGACGATCAGTACCGCATTCAACCCGGCGGAATTATTACTCTTCCTTACCCTATCAAAACCGTTGTTATCGGCGGAATGACCTGCGAACAAGCCGGCGAGGAACTTACTAAAAAGATTCAGGAAGGCGTCACTGATGAAACGTATAAAAACCAACGCGGCGTGATTGTCAGTCTGGAGACCGTCAGCGGATTGCAGCCGATATCAGGGCAACATATCGTCGGTCCCGATGGTTGTATTAACTTGGGAATTTACGGCAAAGCGCATATCAATGGGCTTACGCTCAACGACGCCAAAGCGGCAATAGAGTCCGTCTTATCCGAAATGCTCGACAATCCTCGTGTGGCGATAGATGTTTTTTCTTATAACAGTCTAAATTATTATGTGTGCGTGGAAGGCGCCGGTTACGGCGATAAACTCCTTTCATTCCCTTATACAGGAAACGATACCGTTCTCGACGCGATTGCGAACATTAACGGACTGGAACGTGTTTCGTCCAAACATATTTGGGTAGCAAGACCGTCTTACGGAAACGTTGGCTATTACTATAAACATTTGGAAGTCAATTGGCAAAGTATCATTGCCGGCGCTTCTCCGCATACAAATTATCAGCTTCTGCCGGGCGACCGTGTTTTTATTGCGGAAGACCGTCTGGTTGCGATGGACACGAAACTTTCCAAAATCATCGCGCCGTTTGAACGAATCATGGGATTCACGCTGCTAGGCGCACAAACCACGACCCGTTTCTCCGGTTCTGTTTTGAAAGGCGGCGGCGATCGGTATGGCGGCGGCGGTGGCAGATACTAATCGGAACTTGAACATTTTTGAAAAAAATGCTATACTTTAATTTGTTTGAGAAACTTGCATGAGACATTGATCTGTATCGCCGGATGGCAAAACAAGGAAATTTAATGATGAAAAAGTCAGCCGTAATCATTATCGCGACGCTCTTTGCTGTGATGATAGAAATTGTATCAACAACGGAATCTCTTTTTGCGCAGCAATCGAGTTTTTTATTTCCTAACGCCAATCCGCCTGCATTGAGTCCTTGGCTGGAAATCCAAAGAAGCCGTTCGTCGGTTCTCGACAGTTATAATCAATATGTGAAGCCGCGTCTTGAAATTGAACGAATGCTGTCAACGCAGCAAATGTCGATCAATCGCCAGCAAAATAATCAGCAACGTATACAAAAAGAACTTTCGCGGCGCAAACGCGGCAATATCACAGGCGGAGCGGCAACAGAACTCCAATACCTCAGTGAAGCCACTCCAACTGGAAAAAATGCGATGTATCGCAATTATCTTCACTTCTATCCCGATAAAGACGCTCCGTCAAGATAATCAATTTAATTTCCAACACAGTCGATAGGCGCTTTGTGATAAACGTTATGCTTTCTTTTCGATGTTTGCGTTCTATTTTTTGCGTGGTGCTGCTGACGGCTTCGGCGGTAACGACAACGTTTGCATTAGATTACGTGACTGTTCAGGAAAACGGCAAAAAAGTCAAACGTGAAGGACGCATTATCGCAGAGGATACCGGCGGAAGTTTTGTTCTTGAGGAGCGAGACGGATACTGGCGGGTATTCAAGCCGAAAGAGATTCTCGAACAACGTTCCGACGACAAAGCGTTTATGCCTTACACTCATGCCGAGATGAAAAAACGCCTCTTGTTGGAATTTCCAAAACAATTTCGGATTCACGAAACGAAACATTACTTGATAGTTTTCGATACGACGCTGGCGTACGCCCGATGGTGTGGAAATCTGCTTGAACAGCTTGATACGTCGTTTCTTGAGCATTGGAAGAAAAACGGATTTGAATTGACAGAGCCGGAATTTCCGCTTGTTGCTGTGATTTTCGCGGATCGCGGGAATTTTATTCGTTGCACGGAACCGGAAGTCGGCAATGCGGTTGCTTATATTAATGCGTATTACAACCAAATGACGAATCGCATTGTGTTTTACGACTTGACCGGCTTGGAAATTTATGGAAATAACAACCGAGTAAAATCGAGTTCATTGGAACGGCGTTTTCGTGAAATCATGTCGCGTCCGGATTCGGCAAAATCCATTGCGACATTTGTGCATGAAGCGGCACATCAGATTTCATACAACTGCGGAATGATCAAACGATTCAGTTCCTGTCCGCATTGGGTCAGCGAGGGAATCGCAACGCTTTACGAAACGCCGGACTTGGACAACGATCAAGCGTGGAGTGATCATATCAAAGTCAACCCGCTTCGATTGAAGCATTTTTATAAATATGTTATCGAACGTGAACCGCTATTACCGATACGAAAAGTTGTAACGAGCGACGATCCGTTTGTCATCGTGTCGTCGGAAAACGCGCTCGACGCCTACGCGATTTGCTGGTCAATGATGTATTTTTTCCACGCGAAACAGAACAACGAATTGATTCGTTATCTCAAAATGATTTCACAAAAAGAGCCGTTTTTAACGGACGATGAGTTCAAACGTATCAGCGATTTCGAGGAAATCTTCGGGAATAACTGGGAAGAGTTGCATCAGGCGTATTATAAATTTATGGGAACGCTGTAAATATGTGCGCCGCCAAGTGGAACTGTTTGTCTCTCTAACCAATCAAATTTCACAACATGCCAATATTTCAATTCTCGATTCTCAAAAAACAAACGGAAATTCAAAGCAAATCAATTCACTCGGCTTATGAGTTGTATCGAAAATTTTTTGGGAAAGCGAGCATTCAAGAGAATATTCGTAACAGCAAAGAGGAACAGTTTCAGGAAGGTTTTCTGCGGGAATTGTTTGTCAACGTGTTAGGTTATACGCTCAATCCCGATGCGAATTATAATCTTATCACGGAGAAAAAAAACGCAAACGATCAGAAAAAAGCGGACGGTGCAATTCTGGTCAACGGCGAAGTCCGCGCGGTGATTGAACTCAAAGATACCAAAACTTTCGATTTGAAACAAGTCGAGCCGCAAGCGTTCAATTATAAGGCGCATCATAAAAACGTCGATTACGTCGTTATCTCGAATTTCGAGAAACTTCGGTTTTATATTGAAAACGCGACGGAATTTTTCGAATGGAATCTGTTCACGCTGACCGAACAGGATTTCGGCGAATTGTGGATTTGTTTGGCGTTTCGGAATCTCGCCGACGATTTACCAAAGCGTCTCAAGTCGGATTCGGTTAGCCGCGAAGAAAAAATAACGAAAGAATTTTATGCAAAATATTCGCAATTCAAAAATGCCTTGTTCAACGATTTGATTGCGAACAATCCCGCGATTGATAAGCTGACGCTTTTCCGCCACTCGCAAAAATTGCTCGACAGGATTTTGTTTATTCTGTTCGCGGAAGATTGCGGATTATTGCCGTGCAACACCGCGCAAATTTTTATCATCAAAAGCTGGGAAACAATCAGCGAAGAAATGGACGGCGATTATTCGCTTTACGACCATTTGAAAAAATATTTTTCGTATCTTGATAAAGGAAACAAGAATAAAAAGCGAGAAATTTTCGGTTACAACGGCGGTTTGTTCAAGACGGACGAAACGCTTGATTCACTGATAATTTCGGATAACGTTCTTCTCAAACATATCGCCGACTTGAGCGAGTATGATTTTCACAGCGACGTTGATGTGAACATTTTGGGACACATTTTTGAAAATTCGCTGACCGAAATTGAAAAAATCAAAAATGAACTGGCGGAACGCGACGGCTATGAACTGCCGAAAGAAAGTAAGCGGAAAAAGGACGGCGTTTTTTATACGCCGCGTTATATCACATCGTATATCGTGGAAAACACGCTCGGCAAGTTGTGCGCGGAGAAGAAAAAGGAACTGGAATTTGAAAACATTGAGAAGGAAAGCAAGCCGAAAAAGTCGGTCGGGAAAAAAATATTAGATCAACTCGACCAATACCGCAACTGGCTGTTATCGCTGACAATTTGCGACCCGGCGTGCGGGAGCGGCGCGTTTCTCAACGCGGCGTTGGATTTTCTGAAATTAGAGCATCGGCTGATTGACGAGATGATCGCCAAAACGGAAGGGCATTCGCTGATATTTCCCGATTTTGACAATGAGATTTTGCGGAATAATCTTTACGGCGTGGACGTGAACGAAGAGAGCGTTGAAATCACGCGGCTGGCGTTGTGGTTGCGAACGGCGAAACAGGAACGCAAACTTTGCTCGCTCGACGGTAATATCAAATGCGGCAATTCGCTGATTGACGACCCAAAAATCGCCGACGAAAAAGCGTTTGATTGGCGCAAAGAATTTCCGCAAGTCTTTGAAAACGGCGGTTTCGACGTAGTGATTGGAAATCCGCCGTATGGTGCAAAAATCAATAAAATACAAGTTGCGTATTTATCGGAAAGTTATGCACATTGGGGAATATCTTCCGCATTGAATGACACATACTTTATCTTCTATACAATGGCTTTAGATAAAATTTTGAAAAAAGATAGTTTTCTGGGATTTATTACGCCGAATACTTGGAAGCTCATTGATAATGCAAAAATATTCAGAAACTTATTGCTTGCTGATTTTCAAATTTGTCAAATTGTGCAACATTTGAATAAAGTTTTTGAAGAAGCGACTGTCGATTGCGATACAATGATTATCAGGAAAAAGAAATATTTCGGTGATATTTTTCTTCGTTTTATGGACGGTTCAACGATAAAAAAAGAACATTACTTGCCGCAAGATTTATTGAAACAACAAGATTATATCAATACATTTCTTACACAAAAAGATTACGATTTGAAAGAAAAAATTTTATCGCAATCCGTGTTAGTTAAAGATGAATTGATCATTAAAAATGGCGTGAAACCTTATGAAAAAGGAAAAGGGAAGCCGCCTCAAACCAATAAAACAATGCAAGAAAAACCATTTACGTCGGAAGTTAAAAAAGACAATTCTTTTTCTCCATTGATCGGCGGCAGTTATTTTCATAAATACCGATTGATGTGGAATAACAATTATTGGATTCAATATGGCGAATGGCTTGCTGCTCCGCGTGAAAAAGAGATATTTGAGGCAGAAGAAAAATTGATTTTTCGCCAGACGTCAGATTCCATTATCGGAACATATATTGGTAATGGATTTATTATGAGAGATAATACACATATCATTCTTAACAAGGAAAATTCAGGATTCCATTTGAAATATGTGTTGGCGATACTCAATTCTAAATTGAGCGACTACTTTTATTGGACGATCAATCCTGAAAAAGGCGAAGCAATGGCACAAGTCAAAGCGTTTCATTTAGGACTTTTGCCGATCAAAAAAATTCTGTTATCGCAACAAAAACCATTTATTACGTTAGCGGACAAAATGCTTTCGTTACAGACAGATATTCAACGAAAACGTCAGGAATTTTTGAAACGCTTGACAGATAATTTTGACGGCGTGAAAATCACCAGCGTTTTAGAACGTTTTGAGGAGATGGATTTCAAACAGTTTTTATCGGAATTGAAAAAACAAAAAATCACGATAGGACTGAAACACCAAGTCGAATGGTCAGGATTTTTTAACGACTACGCTTGCTTCTGCCGAGAAAAAAATAATCTCTGCAAAGAGACCGATAAGGAAATCAATAAGTTGGTTTATGAGTTGTACGGACTGAACAAAGAGGAAATTGAGATTGTGGAAAAATAAATATACTCTTCAAACTGCGTCAATCCGTTGTGCCGAAACAGAATAATCGCAAGAGCGTCCAAACGCAAGAACTTTTCAAAAAACGTAGCGGATTTGCTCGTACAATTCTTTCACACGTTTTTCGACGTATTCGTGAAGCTCGTCTTCTGTCATTGCGGCGGCTTGTTCGTAAGGGATCGGATCACCGAAGATGACGCGGATTGTATTTTTGCGACTGGGGAATAGATGAGGAAATTTCTGATGACGAGGCCACGCTTCAAATGCTCCGGCAACCGCCGCCGGAATGATTGCTGCTTTCGCTCGAATCGCCAACGACATAACGCCTTTTTTGAACGGCGTCATCTCGCCGTTTTGATCCGTCGTGCGTGCGCCTTCCGGAAAAATAAGAACCCGCTCGCCGTTTTTTAACCGCTTGAATGTTTCTTTAATTCCCTCATAACCGATTCCTTCCTGCTCCAACGGAATCGCGTCAAACGATTCAATCAATTTGCCAAACGGCTTGAATTTGAATAATCCTTTACGTGCTAAATAGTTGATTTTGCCGCGAATCCTCGCACCGATTGCAAGAGGATCAAGATAGCTTTGATGATTAGAAACAATCAACGCTCCGCTGTGGATTTCGGTATTTTCAACGCCGTAAGTCCTCAAACGAAACATAAGAAGCATGACAACCTGTACCCAAAATTTGATAAAAGCATACCATGCTCGCATTTTCCAAGTAATAATCCGCACGCCTTGCGACTGTTTTTTGACGATTGTTTTTTGACGACTGTTTTCTTTAGTTTCCATAATCAATTCGCAGCATTTTTTGCTTGTAGGAGATTCCAAAAATTGAGACCTGCCTTTTCAGGGACAATTGGGATTTTGGGGACTACTGGAACAGACGACGCTTATGAAAAAGTAGCCCTCGAAATCTAAAAAAGTTGCTCAAAATCAAAAAAAATATTCAAAATCTAAAAATCGCATCCTCTGAACCCTTGCAAATCCAACTTTGAAAACAGCGTTTCCCCATTTCCAAAGTCACTTATTAAAACGACAACCGAAATTCAAAGTGTAAGAAGTCTTAAAACTTCATTCCAACGGCAACATCGCAAGGAACTCTCTTTCGGAAACGATTTGAACGCCAATCTCTTTGGCTTTCGCCAGTTTAGAACCGGCGTCTTCGCCGGCGACAACGAAAGCGGTTTTTTTCGAGATACTGGACGAGGCGTGACCGCCGAAATCTTTGATGAGACGCTCGATCTCGTCGCGTTTGAGACGTTCCAATTTTCCGGTAACAACAATCGTTTTGCCCGCGAGAATCGGTTCAAATGCGATGGATTCCGCGTTTGGCGAACGGTTTGTTGTCGATTGTTCTTGCTTTTGCTCATGACTTTCAACGTTGGTTTCGTCGTCAAATAACGACGGCGTTGGTTTCGACACGGACGAAGTTTGCGTTTTCCCGGTTAAATTCTGCGGCAGAGAACTTGCGGCGACAGTCATGACAACACCGACCGATTTCAAATCTTCCACCACCGCATTGCCGTGCGAACCTTTGAAAAACTCCGTAATCGACTCAGCAACAATCGGACCGATCATGTCGATTTGCTCCAATTCGGCAAATTCCGCCCGCAAAAGCAAATCGACGTCTTGAAAGTGTTTGGCAAGAATGTCGGCGGTTTCCGCTCCGACATGCCGGATACTCAAAGCGTTCAGCAACCGCGAAAGTCCGCGAGTTTTGCTTTCGCCAATCGCGGCGACGAGTTTCTCTGCGGAACGTTTTCCCATCCGTTCCAATTTTTCTAATTGTTCGGCGGTTAAACGATACAGGTCGCCAAATGTACGCACATACTTTTCATTGACCAATTGTTCGACAATTTTATCGCCCAAGCCGTCAATATTCATCGCGCTGCGACTGGCGAAAAAACGAATGCGCTCTTTGAGCTGCGCGGGACATTCAATGTTCGTGCAGCGAATATAAACGCCGCCTTCGTCTTTCGACAACGGTTCGTTACATTCGGGACAATGCTCAGGGAAATGAAACTCCGATACATTTTTTGTCCGCCGATGCAGTTCCACGCGGACAACATGCGGAATGATTTTGCCCGCTTTTTCCACCACCACAAAATCGCCGACACGAATATCTTTCCGCTCAATTTCCTCCGCGTTATGCAAACTTGCCCGCGACACGGTTGTTCCGGCAATTAAAACCGGCTCTAATTCCGCCACCGGCGTTACCGTTCCCGTTTTGCCGACTTGAAAGTGAATCTCTTTGAGTTTTGTCACCGCTTCGTATTTCTCAAACTTGTATGCGACGACCCATCGCGGGCTTTTCGCCGTATTGCCGAGTTGTTCGCGTTGAACAAAGCGATTGACTTTGAGAACCAAACCGTCGATTTCAAAATCAAAACAATGCAAATTTTCGACAAACTCCTCGCAATACTTCACCGCCGCGTCAAACGACTGAAATTGACGAACATGCGGTACGACTGAAATGCCCGCGGCTTGCAGTTCTAAAAGGAAATCCATTTCGTTATCGGCGTGCAATCCCTCGACCGCGCCGACGCTATGCGCAAAAAACCGCAACGGACGTTCCGCACAAATTTTCGGATCAAGTTGTTTGATACTTCCGGCAACGAGGTTCCGCGTATTGGCAAAAGTCGCGTTCCCCTTTGCCGCCTGCCGCTCATTGAGCTTGGCAAAATCGGTATTCGTCATATAGATTTCACCGCGCACTTCAAGCGTTTCGGTCAAAGCGTCGCTTGTCAAACGCAACGGCACGTCGCGGATTGTTCGCACGTTATTGGTAATGTCGTCGCCTTGCTGACCGTTTCCTCGCGTCAATGCCTGCACGAACACGCCGTTTTGAAAGATCAGCGATGCGGCAACGCCATCGACTTTCGGCTCAACCACCCATTCGACCGGCGCGTCCGGCAAGTTTTTCTGAATACGGTTGGAAAATTCCTGCAACTCGCCGAGATTGTAAGTGTTCTCAATGGAAAGCATGGGAACGCGATGCGGCGCTGTCGCGAAATCGCCGAGAAGCTTATCGCCGATCCGCTGCGTCGGACTGTCCGGCGTAACAACGTCAGGATGCTGCCGCTCCAGTTCGTTCAGCCGCGACATGAGTTTGTCGTATTCCAAATCGGAAATACTCGGCGCCGCCTCGACATAATACCGCCGGTCATGCTCGCGGATTTCATTTCGCAACGATTCCAATTGTTTTGCTAACGTCGTCATGGGGAAAGCCCAAAGGTAAAAAGGAAATGAAAAAACAAAAGTATAATGTAAGCCATCAAGAGCCAAATGTAAAGCGTCGCAGAAAGACAAAAACGGATGAGTTTTGCCTACGTCCTGTGATTTTGCGCGTTTTGCCTCGTTTCTGCATAAAAACGGCGGATTCGGATTGACGATGACTTGTTTTTGTTTTAGAATAACGCCCAAATTCCGTGTTGTAGTATTTGATGCGACAGGTAAAGTGTATTTTCAATACGCGGCACGGTTTGAAACGTGTTCCTCCCGTCTAACGCTAACAATGACACCAGAATTATGCATCAAACGCTTTTTTACATTCCAACGAACATTTTAGGTATCCCGCTTTGGGGAAACGGACTCCTCTTTTGGGGGATTGTGATTCTTGTCTTGTTGCGGCTGATTGGGAATTATTGGAAACGCGGTTTGCGTTCCGACGATTATAATTTTGCCGCCGTGATGGGAATCGCTGCGTTGGCGATTCGGTTTCTTCTGCCGAAAATCGTTAATGCGGAACACGGATTGCCGATTCGCGGTTACGGCGTATTCTTGGCGTTGGCGTTTTCTTTCGGAGCGGCGTTGCTTGTTTATCGCGGTCGCACAAAATGGAATATTCCCAGCGATATGATCTTGTCGTTGATTTTATGGTGCGTTGTGTCCGGCATTCTCGGCGCACGGCTATTTTATATTATTGAATATCTGCCGTCCTATCTCAATTCCCCGAATCCGCTTCGGCAAATGTTTCTTTTTTACGAAGGCGGATTGGTGGTTTACGGCGGAATTATCGGCGGTATGATTGCTACGGCGGTCTTTTTTTGGCGGTATCGTCTTTCGGTGTTGGCGATGTACGATCTTATGGCTCCGGCGTTGCTGCTCGGTATCGCTTTCGGACGGCTCGGCTGTTTGATGAACGGATGTTGTTTCGGTGCGGTATGCGACGCGGCGTATGGAATCGTCTTTCCGGTCGGTTCTCCGGCGCATTATTCTCAAGTGGAACACAACCGCGTTTTTATTGCCGGACTAAAATTCGCTCCAAGTTTCATGACAACAGAATCAGCAACAGTGCCGATTCCTTCAGTCACGCCGGATATTCACGCGAAACATCATTCGATGCTTGCCTTCGGCGGATGTGCATGTTGCTGGGCTCACAAACATAATGTTTCCAAAGAAGAGCAAGAACGCGTAAATGCGTCGCCCGCCATCATTGCCGAAGTTGAACAAGCAAGCAGCGCGGAAAAATCCGGCTTAAAATCCGGCTTGATTGTCCGTCGTTTGATTATCGCGCGAAACGATGGGCAATCGTATGAAGCAATCGGCGTTCATCCGTTTTTGAACGTCTCCGATCTGCGGGATAGTTTATTTGAACTAGCGGCGAGCAGCGCGGATGCTGAAATTACGTTAGTTGTTGCAACGCCGGAAAATAACGTTTCGCAAACGATTCGTTTTTCTATGCCGCCCGCCGAAGTGTTGCCGGTTTATCCGACGCAAATTGCCAGTTGCATTGGCGCGTTTTGTCTGTGTCTCTTGATTTTGCTACTAGAACGCCTCGGCAAACGCGACGGTTTCGCAAGTCTCTTGTTTTTGTTCTTGTATTCAATCGGACGTTTTTCTATCGAAATGTTCCGCGACGACGAAGCGTCATTCCTGAACACCGGACTTTCGATCGCGCAAAATGTCAGTATCGGAATGTTTTTATTGGGCGTTGTCATCGCAATCTTTATTTACACAAGACCGCCACAACATGCTCTTGCAAACCGATTTCCGGCAAAAAAACTTATTCGTCCCTCATCAACATGAAACAAACATTGAGATCAAAATCTTTATATTCTACCTAATAACAAATGATACCATAAATTGCAGCTTTTAATCCACATCAATTTCACTAAATTAACAACCAACTCGAAAACAATAGAGATTTTTTCAAGAAAATGTCAAAATATTCCACATTCCCCTTTGAAGATTTCAAATCTTGGTGTATGATAGTAATTGATCAAAATTAACTGTTAGGCAAAATCACAGTGATTTTTGTCTTTCAAATTCAAAAAAACTAGAGCGAAGGAGTTTCAGCGATGAAAAAATTGAACAAAATGTTTGATTTTCTCGAATTGTGTCAAAATATGTCGGGGTGGGGGGGTACGTAATATGGTTAGCAAGCCATATTTTACGTGCGATTTCACTCTTTTTTGCCCGCGTTATTGCGAGCATTTCTGCCCGATTTGGAAAAAAATCTTCTGTTCGTCGAGCGTTTACGTTGGTCGAGCTTCTGGTAGTGATTGCGATCATTGGAATTTTGATTGCGTTACTTTTGCCTGCTGTGCAAGCCGCACGAGAAGCGGCAAGACGAATGTCGTGTTCCAATCATTTGAAACAGATGAGTTTGTCTGTCCATAACTTTCACGATACCTTCCAGCGTCTGCCGGCAACATTTCGTGATCCCCTTATGTACAACGCCACTCCGCGAGTTAACCGCATCAATTTTCTAGCGGTTTTACTCCCCTTCATGGAACAACAAGCGATGTATGATTTCATTAAACAACGAGGCGGCGCTGGTTATCGGGGAGATAACGGTAATAATATCCGTCCGGTTGCTTCTTTCCTTTGTCCTTCTGATCCTACTGGACTCACATGGGGACCAGACGATGACGGACAGGGTACGACCTATCTCAATTATGCCGGTTCACTCGCCGATTTGGCAGGATACATCACAGACGATGGCACCGGCGGCGGTAGAATGTCACCGCATTTACGTTCATGGTTAGATGCGGGAGATAAATCACGCACTTTTGCAAGCGTTTTCGATGGAACATCCAATTCCGTCATGTTATCGGAACATTTGATTAGCGAAACGGGCGGAACAGGTGGTCGATATAAATCCCGAATGGCAAGAATTACCGGCGCTAATCCGGGGTATTGGTTTGCTCCGGATCTTTGTATGGCACTTCGCGGTGCCAATGGAATGTATTTAAATCCCAATCAAGCCGTTTTTGCCGGTTGGCATGCACCCGGAAGACGTGCTTTCGATAATATGTCTCAGCTTACTTATATTCACACATTGTTACCGCCCAATGGTCCTAGCTGTGCTGATCCTACAAACTACAATGATTGTTGGGCAACCGCTTCCAGTTACCATACCGGCGGCGTAAATACCTCGTTTCTGGACGGATCGGTTCGATTTATCTCCGAAACCATTGATGTTCGGAATTTAAACCGTTCCACGCCGCGTAGTCCAAATAATGCTGACTCAGTTTATAATAATCCGCCTTCTGTACCTGCGGATTCGGCAGGATCATTTTCCTACGGTGTTTGGTCTGAACTGGGCAGTATTAACGGCGGTGAAAGTACATCCGTTCCGTAAAACTTTTTCGTTACTTTTTATTTTGAAAGGAATATTTATGTTGCGTTTTTTCATCGTATTATCATTGCTCTGTGGTGTTATTGGCTGCAACCGTAATCCTTACGGAACAGTCCTTGTCACAGGAATTGTTCATGTGGACGGTAAACCGATGGAGCAGGTTACTGTTTCATTTCAATCAACCGACGGTAGCCAAATGGGCGCTGTCGGAACGACCGATGCACAAGGAAAATTTGTTTTGACAACCGGTATGGCTCCGTTTGGTTCCGGCGTCATTCCCGGTCAATATCATGTAACGTTTGCCAAATCAGAGCTTCCTGAAAAGTACCGAACGGAAACAACTGAAGAATTTATGCAAAAGTTTGGAAATATTGAAGTCCCTTTCATTTTCATTGTCCCGAAAAAATACGGCAATGCCGCCACATCCGACATTGCGCCTGTTACCGTTGAAAAAAAGGGAAAAAAACATTTTGAATTTGATCTTTCGACCAGTCCCAACAATCCATGAGTCTCAATTGTCCCTCTCGCCATTTTTTCAGATTGTAACTCATGTTACGCAGAGTGTAACGATTCAGTCGCTCCAATCAAATAAATCCGCACTTGGCGTCTGAATAGTTATCCGAAAGATTGTAACTATTTCAGCCCTTATTTATCAAGTTTCCATAGGGAGCGTCCAATAATGATTCCGTATTACTCCGTAGGATTTCCCTTTGAATACCCCCCGGTGAAACTGGGGGTGCAAACGCGAAAAACCGATTCAACCCTGTAAGGGTTGTCCCTTGCCTCTCTACCGAGCAACATTGGGCAACCCCGACGGGGTTGTTTATTGGGGCTATATCTCTTGCCCCAGTTGCACTGGGGGGGGGGGATTCATAGGGAACGCCTACGGCATAATTCGGAAAAGTTATGATTGGGAGAGTTTTGGGGTTATTTTTCTTTTTGGGAAAATTTAACTGTTCACGGAATTTTTTGCTTTCTCATGCTGGAACAATGAGTCCATTAACCTCATTTTTACCTAATCTTCCTAACAAAACAACCTCAGTAGCAAAAAATTTTTCACCAATCCACCTCATTGTTCCTCTTTTTTAATGTGGTAATGAGGTTTGGTGTTGGGGAGTATTCATTTTAGCTACTGAGGCAGCAGTTTCAAGTTAAGCGTAAACTCTAGTGATAACTGATGTTACAGCGTTTGAATAATTACTTGGTCGTGGTGGTTGGTATGGTTATTTACCTTAATAATAGCGATTTTGGTTAAAATTAATCATTTAGTGAAGTTGGTATATTTGATATTGAATAAAATGTACAAAATAAACAAGAAATATTTCAAATATTCCTTGAAAATCATGATGCTTAACTTGAAACTGCTGGCTACTGAGGTTATTTCGTTAGGAAAATTAGGGAGAAATGAGGTTTGATTGCACGAGCAAATGATTTTATTGTCACTTCCTATTGAGAACTTCTAAAAACCTCTTCCCAACATCAGCAAGTTCTTATTTTGCAATGGTAGGATTTGTTGAAAGTGGGGCTTGTATGATCAAAAGTATTAACACAAGTTTTGACAATATATATCGATTGCGTAGTATAGTTGGGGAAATTATTGTTTAGATATTTTGGTATTGCATTTTTTTGTTCATTTTTTATTATTTCCGGTATGGTTTTCAAATAGAACTAGGCGATTTACGCCTCACGGAGCGTTATTTTATACTGCTGAAACAAGCGATGCAACACTCTCCTCCTACCGCTGCCGGTCTGTCTATTCCCGTCGCAGAACAGTCGGCGAAGAATACGCCCTGCTC
>JAIRYX010000481.1 GCA_031267635.1 Planctomycetaceae bacterium | reverse complement strand
ACTGCTTCTTCTAAATTTTTATCAACTCCGATACCTTCTGCATAGTAGCCGCCGAGTATCAATTGAGCCATTGCATTTCCTTGTTCTGCGGCTTTACGATACCATTTGACCGCTTCTTTTTCATGACCTGCATTAGAAGAGTATGTATTAGCAATCAGCAATTGTGCTTCATCGTTACCTTGTTCGGCGGCTTTACGGATCCATTTTATACCATCTTCGTCATATTTCTCTGTGTCAATACAGCAAATTCCGTATAAAAATTGTCCTTCGGCAATTCCTGCTTCAACAGCTTTTTCCCAAATTGAAAGTTTATCGTTTTGCTTTTTCTCAATATAACCTTCATGGTTATATTCATTGTTTTTAACGTAGTCCTTAAAATCTTTGAACTCGTTAAGAATCTGTTTTTTTAGATCGTCTGTTTGTGCGTATGTACAACTGCATGCCGTCAGCACAACAGAAATACACAAAATCGTAAAAAATGTTTGTTGGAATGTTTTGGTCATTTTAAGTTTTTCCTTATTTTTAAGGATTGTAAGTTTTGGACAAGCAAAACCGTTTTGTCTGTCCGGTCAATAATTTTTTAACACGAAACACACGAAATTGTATGAAACTAATTTTTCGCGAACTTTTGAGTTCCTTTCGCGCATTTCGCAGCTAAAAAAAACAAAATTGAAATCAATGCAGGTCAAAAAAACATAACAATCGTTAAATTAAAATATTACAAAAACTAAACAAATTTAAAGGGACACTAGTGAAGTTTTTTATAGTCTTCTAATTCTTTGATTGCACGTTCATGTCCTTGTACTGCGGCTTTTTGCCACCATTTGACCGCTTCTTCGTCATCTCTTGTTAAACCTGTACCTTCGGCATAACAACAACCGAGGAACCATTGACCATCGGGGTTATTTTGTTCGGCAGATTTACGAAACCATTTGACTGCCTCAACAGCATCTTCAGAAACTCCTTTACCAAAGTAGTAGCATACACCGAGGTTATATTGACTCATTGCTTTTCCTTGTTCGGCAGATTTATGATACCATGAGACCGCTTCTTCTTCATTTTTTGTAACACCGTAACCTTTGAAATAGCAATCCCCAAGATTGTTTTGGGCTTCGGCATGTCCTTGTTCCGCCGCTTTGCGATACCATTTGACCGCCTCTTCTAAATCTTTTGTAACACCATCACCACCGCTGGAATAACAAACGCCAAGATTGTATTGGGCATTGGCATGTCCTTGTTCCGCCGCTTTGCGATACCATTTGACCGCCTCTTCTAAGTTTTTAGTAACTTCGTCACCGTTGGCATAGCAAACACCAAGATTGTATTGGGCTTTGGCATCTCCTTGTTCCGCCGCTTTGCGATACCATTTGACCGCCTCTTCTAAGTTTTTGGTAACTCCGTAACCATTCTCATAGCAAATACCAAGATTATATTGTGCCTGGGCCAATCCTTGTTCCGCCGCCTTGCGGTACCATTTGACCGCCTCTTCTAAGTTTTTACTAACTCCATCACCGTTGTCATAACAAATACCAAGACTGAGTTGGGCTTCGGCATGTCCTTGTTCTGCGGCTTTGTGATACCATTTGACCGCCTCTTCTAAGTTTTTGGTAACTCCGTAACCATTCTCATAGCAAATACCAAGAGAGTATTGGGCATTGGTATGTCCTTGTTCTGCCGCTTTACAATACCATTTGACCGCCTCTTCTAAGTTTTTACTAACTCCTTTACTACCTGCATAGTAAATACCGAGTCTCCATTGATCTTCGGCGTGACCTTGTTCAGCGGATTTTCGTAACAATTTAACAACCTCTTCTAATTTTTTAGTATCTTCGTCACCGTTTCCAAGATCATATTGGGCTTTGACAAGATTGTTTTGGGCTTCAGCATGTCCTTGTTCCGCCGCTTTACGCCACCATTTGACCGCCTCTTCTAAGTTTTTACTAACTCCATCACCGTTGTAATAGCAAATACCAAGATTGCATTGGGCTTTTGCATGTCCTTGCTCCGCCGCTTTGCGATACCATTTGACCGCCTCTTCTAAGTTTTTATCAACTCCGTCGCCGTTGTCATAGCAAATACCAAGATTGCTTTGAGCTTCAGCATGTCCTTGTTCCGCCGCTTTACGCCACCATTTGACCGCCTCTTCTAAGTTTTTGTTAACTCCGTTACCGTTGTAATAGCAAATACCAAGATTATATTGGGCTTTTGCATGTCCTTGCTCCGCCGCTTTACGATACCATTTGACCGCCTCTTCTAAGTTTTTATCAACTCCGTCGCCGTTGTCGTAACAAACACCTAGGCAAAATTGACCTTCGTCATCTCCCTGCTCGGCAGATTTACGAAACCATTTGACTGCCTCAACTACATCTTTAGAAATTTCATCACCATGCGTGTAACGGGCACCGAGTCTCCATTGACCTTCGGCGTGACCTTGTTCAGCGGCTTTACGTAACCATTTTATTCCATCGGCATCGTTTTTCTCTGCATCAATAAAGTACAGTCCGTACAAAATCTGTCCTTCGGCAATTCCTTCTTCAGCTGCTTTTTTCCAAATTGAAAGTTTATCATTTTGTTTTCTCCCAATATAACCTTTACGGCTATCTCCATTGTTTTTAACGTAGTCCTTAAAATCTTTGAACTCGTTAAGAATCTGTTTTTTTAGATCGTCTGTTTGTGCGTGTGTACAACTGCATGTCATCAGCACAACAGAAATACACAAAATAGTAAAAAATGTTTGTTGGAATGTTTTGGTCATTTTAAGTTTTTCCTTATTTTTAAGGGTTTTGAGTTTTGGACACGAAATTGTATGAAACTAATTTTTTTGCGAACTTTCGCGGTAAAAAAAATAAATTGAAACAATCGGGTGAAGTGATACGAAGTTTTTTCCTAAATGGGTTGAATTTTGTTATTGATTCTTTTGTTATTGATTCGCTGGTTAAAACTGGTAGTTACTCATTGGTGTAGTATATTTTAGAAAAATGGTCCGTAGTATTCTCTTCCATCTGCTTCAGCTTGTGATTTTTTTTGTCTTATTTCTTCTTGTCGTTGTCGTTCTTCTGTTCTTTGTTGTGAATCTCTCATAATTGCGGCATTTATTTCTGCCTTCATGTCTGTTGTTGATGTTGGTTGAAACTCTTTGTTTATTGCTTTATATTTTTCTATTCTTGCTTGTTCTTGTTGTGGTTGATCTTGTTGTGAGTCTAGCATTTGTTGCAATTCTTCTATAATGTTGAGGGCGGACGGATGTCCTTGTTCTGCGGACTTAATAATCCATTCCAATCCTTTTTCCGTATTTTTTTCAACTCCGAAACCTTCACCGATCAATAAAATACTTCCGTACATAAATTGAGCGACCGGTTCTCCCATATTGGCGGCTTTACGGAATGGTTCAACAGATGCTTTTCGATCTTGTTTTGTTCCTGTACCTTGATACAGGCACATTGCATAATGGCTCAATCCTTCTACTGAGTTGTGGTTGGCGGCTTTTTTGAACCATTCGAACGCCGTTTGTTCATCTTTTTCAAGAACAGTTTTTTGGTCAACAATAACTCCTGTTAGATAACAATCTCCAAGCCGCCATTCCGCTTCCGGTTTTCCTTTGTTGGCGGCGGTTTTATACCATTTTACGGCTTCCTCTTTTTCGCCTTGATCATCAAGATGAATGGCAAGATTCCACATTCCATCAAGGTCGCCTTGTTCGGCGGATTTACGGAACAATTCGAATGCTTTCTTAGTATTTTTGTCCGTTCCCAAACCAGCAACATAACAAAACGCAAGCCGCCATTGTCCGCCGGAATCGCCTTGGTTTGCAGCTTTTTGAAACCATTCAAATGCTTGTTTATTGTCTTGGGGAACAACGACCCCTATAAAAAAACAAGTGCCGTACATTACTTGTCCTTTGGCATTTCCTTTTTCTGCGGCTTGTTGAAACCACTTGATTGCCAAACCGAAATCCTTTTTGACACGATAATATTGTCCAAGTGCAACTTGTGCGTCCGTATCGCCGTTGTTTGCTTTTTCCTGAAACTGTTCAATATTATCATCGGTAACTACTGTAACAGTGTTATCTGTTTTACCTTTTGATTGTTGTGCATTCGTATGATCGCAACCGATAGTAAGATACACGCCAATCAATAAAGTTATTGTCAAGTAAACAGAAAAACGGTTGATAAAAAAACTGACTTGTTGTTTTGTGGGCATAAAATTTTCTCTTTTTTGTTAATTTAGTTTTAGGGAGTAATGGTAATTTGGGAGTTTCTGCGACGAAGACTCCTATTGACATTTTTTGCAACTATCCGTCTTTATATTATTTTTTCTTTGTGTCGTTTATAATTTTGATGGCATTGATGGCTTCTTGGTGTCCTTGTTCTGCGGCTTTGTTGAACCATTTGAATGCTTCGGATTCGTCTCTGGCAACACCTCTGCCACTTGCATAACAAAGCCCAATCATATATTGTGATTCGGCAAAACCTTGTTCAGCAGCTTTATGAAACCATTTGACAGCTTCTTCATCTTTGTTTTGAGAGCCCAATAGCATACCTAGTCCATTTTGTGCTTCAACATTTTCTTGTTCAGCAGCTTTTCGTAACCATTTAATTCCTTCGTTGATGTTTTCTTTATCCCATTCTTCTGTAATGTACCCCATGCCGAGTAAAACTTGTGCTTCAGCATTTCCTTGTTCGGCGGATTTTAATAACAATTCAAATTCTTTCGTTTTATCTTTGGCAACTCCTTCTCCCTTATAGTAACATTTCGCGAGTGCTAGTTGTCCTGTGGCATCATTTTGATCGACGGCTTTTTTTAACCATTTGACCGCTTCAACTTCGTTTTTGGGAAAAGTACCGTCAAGGAAACCTTGTCCAAGTATTAATTGTGCTTTCAGCTCTCCGTTTTCTGCGGCTTTACGAAACCATTTGAGAGCTTTTGTTTGATCTTCTGAAACACCAATACCATGTAAATAGCAACAGGCAAGTAATAGTTGTCCGTCAGAATTATTTTGATTAGCTGCCTTTTTTAACCATTTGACCGCTTCAACTTCGTCTTTGGGCAAAGCACCGTTAATTAACTCTTGTCCAAGTATTAATTGTGCTTGCGCATTTCCATTTTCTGCGACTTTACGAAACAATTTTAGGGCTTCTGTTAGATCTTTTGCAACACCAATACCACGCAAATAACAACCGGCAAATCCCAATTGACCTTCTGTGTTGCCGTTTTCTGCGGCTTTACGAAACCATTTGAATGTATTGTCAGAATCTTTTTTTAAGTAGTAATACCTTCCGAGTGCAACTTGTGCGTCCGTATCGCCGTTATTTGCTTTTTCCTGAAACTGTTCAACATTATCATCGGTAACTACTGTAACAGTGTTATCTGTTTTGCCGTTTGATTGCTGTGCATTCGTATGATCGCAACCGGTAGTAAGATACACGCCAAGCAATAAAGTTATTGTCAAGTAAACAGAAAAACGGTTGATAAAAAAACTGACTTGTTGTTTTGTGGGCATAAAATTCTCTCTTTTTTCGTTAATTTAGTTTTAGGGAGTAATGGTAATTTAGTATCTTCTATGCTGAAGACTTCTATTTTAACGTTTTTGGTAACTATTTAGTTGCCAAGTACGGATTTATTTGGTTTGAGTAACTGAATAGTTACCTTTTTTTATTCTCTTTCTGTTCTTCTATATTTGGGGGAAGTTTTTTTACGCTATATTTTTTCAAATCTACTCCATCCGTTGCTACTTTAATGGTGAGAATACACTTTTGGACAACTTTACTACGTTCACTGTATATTTGTTTCGATTGAACTTGTGCTACTTCGGATAATGGTCCACGCAAACCTGACACTACCGCAGTCGCATTAATACTACGTTGTACCTTTATGGGCGGTTCCAAACAGGACTTGAGTAATTCAACACAAGATTCAATCGGATTATTGCCCGGGCAATTTGCCACAAGATAACGAATAACTTCTTCTGCATCAATTTTTTCTTGATATACTACAGCATAGACGATGGGAATGTAATTATCCGAATCCTTCGTGGCGGGATTGGCTCCAAATTCAAGTAGTGTTTTTACAAATTCAGTTTGCCTATCGCTTGCGGCAAGATGTAATAACGTAGTGGAAAGACCGTCTTTGCCGAAATTAAATGTCTTTTTCACTGCTTCCGGATTATTAGCGGCAAATTCACGAAAATTACCGTCTTTACATGCTTCAAATAATTGCATTACCTCTTCAAATGAAAGCTTTTCCGCTTTGCATAAGCGACATTCCACACAAAAAAACAAGGAAACAATACAAAATAGTAATGTCTTTCCAAAATAAGTTTTTTGAATTTTCATAATTTTAAATTGGTTAGGTGGTTAATATTGAGCAAGGTAAAGGCACGGTTAATGTTTAATTTTGGAGTTTTCTGCCGCTGTTTTAAGAGAAGTTTTCGCCCCGTTTACCTATCCACAACTCCAAAGTATCTGCTCCTTCACTGCGCATCCGCTACGTTTCGGGCAGATACTTTGGAAGTTATGAATAGATTTGTTACTGTTTACTTGCTTTTGTCAACTAAGGACAAACGCAAGCCCAAGCTAAAGTACCTGCCCGTCGGCGTGTTGTAGATCCGATTCGCCGACCGGCAGCGCTCGGCGAAGTCGTACCAGCACCCGCCACGAAGCACGCGGTACGAACCATTATTAGCCCCCGTAGGATCGGTTACGCTACCAGACGGATAATTATCATGCCAATCTTTGCACCATTCCCAAACGTTGCCGTGCATATCATACACAAAAGTATTAACACAAATATTACGCGGTGCTTTGCAAGAGTTTTTTGATAGTGGCACGTATTTTTTTGATTTTTTTTGGGTTGTCGTTTACGAGGTCTAAAAAATCGAC
>JAIRYX010000454.1 GCA_031267635.1 Planctomycetaceae bacterium | reverse complement strand
ACGTTAGGGATTCATTTTTCTGATTTTGGAAACTCTTCGGGGAATTTCTCATTTTCTCTTTCAAAAAACTCGCCCTGTCCCAATTGTCCCTGGAGTCTCTCGCGTCCCTTGGGAACCACCGAGCCGCCGCCGTTGCAAGCAACAGAGCCGCTGTCGCAGACAACAGGGACATTGGGGATTCATTTTTCTGATTTTGGAAACTCTTCGGGGAATTTCTCATTTTCTCTTTCAAAAAACTCGCCCTGTCCCAATTGTCCC
Organism: Planctomycetaceae bacterium; assembly: GCA_031267635.1. GTDB lineage: Bacteria > Planctomycetota > Planctomycetia > Pirellulales > Thermoguttaceae > WRMR01. The sequence continues at coordinate 11,365 of JAIRYX010000454.1, read as the reverse complement.
TGGAGTCTCTTGCGTCCCTTGGGAACCACAGAGCCGCCGTCGTTGCTGGCGACAAAGCCGCCGGGGGATTCCCGAAAAGCTTTCGTGTAAGGGACAAAAGGGACATAAGGGACGGCAGGGACGTTGTGCGCTGCGTCTCTACGATTATTTGTTTCTTTTCATTGCTCGTGTTTTGATTTTGGCGATCATCTTTCGCCGCCGAGTGTCGGCGGTTCAATGCCGAGCGTCGGCGGTTCGATGGGGAACGTCGGCGCGGGTGCGGTCGTCAGGGGTTGCAGTTCGTTTCTATTGACCGGCTCCGGCGCGAATCGCGGCGTGACGCCGATTTCCGTTTTGGCGCTGCGGGAAGTCGTATTATAAACGCCGATGTCTCCATGGATTCGCGTAACGTCCGGCAGACACCAACTCATCCTCGCCGCTTCGACCCGTTTGATTTCTTCCGCGTCTTCCGTTTTGCGAATAATTCGCGGACGCATGATGAGAATGAGTTCCGAGCGTTTTTGCTTTTCATAATCGTAACGGAACAATCGTCCCACCAACGGAATATCCGACAAATACGGCACGCGACGGTTGAGCTGTTGTTTATCGGTACTAATCAAACCGCCGAGCAAGACCGTTTCGCCGTCCAACGCGCTGACAATCGTTTCGGTGCGGATTTGGTTGATGTTCGGAACGCGAATAATTGTTCCGTTGGAAACAATCGGCATTCCGTCATTCGCGCCGCCGACGCTGGATTTGGAAGCGGAAATCAGCATGACCACTTTATCCGGTTCGCCGTTTTCCCCTTTGCTGATACGCGGAATCACGCCTAAAAACAATCCGACGTCTTGATCGACTGCCCGTTGCGTTAAACCATATTGCGTCGTATCCGTACCGCTGGCGCGCGAGACTTTCTGTCCGACAAACACGATTCCCAATTGATTGTCCTGCGCCTGAATTTGCGGACGGCTTAAAACTTCCAAGCGGCTCCGTTCCTGCATCGCGCGAATCAAAACGCTCACCGCGTCGCTGCTTGCCGAAAAGACCAATCCGCCGAACCCTGATTCGTTATTCACTCGCCCCGTCGCAAAGTTGCTCAACATTTGCGTTCCGACCGTTCCCGCCGTCGCAAGCGAATTGACGCCGGAAGCGTTGCCGAGTCCGTTTGCCAAATCGTTGAAACTGAAACCGGGCGTCATCGTCGGCTCGCTGACAACGCTTCGATTAAACAAGAGCGGATCTTGCAGACCGAGTTCAATTCCAAATTCGTCCGCGTCGCTCAATGTTACTTCGCCGACCAAGACTTGAATCACCACCTGCGGCGGTTCCTGATCCAGCACTTTGATCATATCTTCGATTTCTTTCATGTATTCTTCGGCGGCGTTGATGACTAACACGTTGGACACCGGCTCCGGCACGACAATCGCCGCGCTCTCAAGTTTTTGGTAGGGGCTGATGACTTCCGCGTCCTGCAAGTCTGTGCGTTTTTGCAAATAGTTTGTTACGGCTTGCGACACGTCGGTTGCGCTGGAGTTTTTCAGTTGATACGTTTTTGTCTTGCGCTGAATCGCGTCTTTTTGGTCGAGCTTTTTAATCAGCAAGTCAATAAATTGAATATCATTCTCCGAACCGGCAACGACAATACTGTTCGACCGCGTATCAATAGCGATTTTCAACGGAATAAACGTTTCGCCGCCGTCCGCGCCGGGAAGCTGCACGCCGCCGTTTCCCGCCATTTGCGACGGAATCAACGTTTGCAGGGTTCTTTGAATCGTTTCCGCGTCGCTGTGATTGATCTGAATCACTTTCACAACCGCAATGCCCGGCGTTGTGTCGAGCATCGTAATCAATTCTGTCATCAACGACATGCAATTTGACGGCGCGGTAATAATCACGGTGTTGTTCCCGGCATTCGGAGCGATTGTCACTTCGCTCAGAAAACCGGATTCAATCACTTTTCGCCCTTCCGGCGTATCGAGAATGATTTCCACAATCGGCAAACGTCCATCTTGCGTTCCGTGCATCGCCATATCGAGCGCGTTGTTCAACGCCGTCACCATATCGGCGGCGAGAACGTTTTTCATTTTGAAGGTTCGAACTTGCAGTTTCGGTCCGCCCTTGGGAACGTCCAATTCGGCGACAACCCGTTCAATATCGCGATAATCATTCGGCGCGGCTTGCACGATTAAACTATTGGTTCGCGGATCGCTCAAGACGCGGATTCGCGGTTGAAATCCCGGCGCTAACATCCCCGGAGCAGCAAGCGCCGTTTGTTCGTTGAAAAAATTCGTCAGCGATTCCGCAATTTCGGTTGCCGGAGCCGACTCTAATTTGATCACTCGCAAAATACTATTGCCCGTGTTCACCGGTTGATCGAGCTTTTCAATCAGCGATTTCATCGCTTCGAGCGATTGCCCCCATCCGACAAGCAGTATCGCGTTAGGATTTAAAAGCGGAATCACCCAAACGCGCCCTTGCTTTGCCGCGAACATTTCCGTATAGAGATAAACGGTTGTTGGAATTCCCGTCAACGGAGAAACGGTTGTCCGCAGCGGCATGTTCAAAATTCCGTAAAGCGATTGACACTGCACGTTTTTGAGAAACAAGACCTCGATTTGCGGTTCGGCATGTTCGCTGATTTTTTCCAACTGCGTAATCATGTCCATGATTCGCTGCACTTCGCTCATCGGCGCGTCGATAATCACCACGTCGAGATCGCTCAACACTTGAATTTTCGTTTCCGGCTGCGCAATCAGTTGAATGTTTGTCGTGTCTTGCAGCGGATCGCCGGAAAACGCGCCGGCAGCGTCGCCTATCGCACCGCTGCTTATTCCCGCGTTACTGACTCCGCCGTTTATTCCGCCCTCTTCTTGTTGCGTGTAAGAAACCTGACGGATTCCCGCGTCGTACCAATTTTTGCGGCGCAGTGAATTTCGCCCGCTGTTCGGCTGGGCTTTGAGCCGGTAAATTTCAAGGAGTTTTTTGACTTTTTCCGCGTCCGTCTTTTGCACGGAAATGAATTTCCGGTCGTATCCTTCTTCCGGCGATTCCTGATCCATTGCCTGAACAAGCGTTATAAATTCTCCGGCTATTTTCGGCGGCGCTTTCACTTCCAAACGGTAATCAGGCATGTTGAGCGTTAATTCGCAAACGGCGGTGTGTTGCGGTTTCGGAATCGCGATTCGGTATTTTTTTATTTTGTCGTTCGAATCCGGCAAGGCGGTCATCCGTTGACCGAACAACGTTTGTAATTTATTTTCAATGGCGTCGATGGTCGTGAATTTCGGAATATGCGATTCCATCACCGGTTTTTCGGTCGCGGACGATGCGGAATTTCCGGCGGACGAATTGATTCCGTTTGCTCCTGAACTAAAGCGGACAAGCGTTCCTTCCAATTCGCGGGGATCTCGCCCCGGCGGAATTTCCGCCCACGCATGAGTTTGATTCATCAGCGCAACAATTTCCTGATGAGCACGTTGCGGCGCCCAAACCAAAATTTTTCCGCTTTCCGGTACGAAATCAATAGCGATATTTCGATTGTTTTTATAACGCTGTTGTAATTCGCGCGAAATCATTTCCAAACGTGACGGCTTACAAAAATACGTTCCCGGTTCGTTCGGTTCCGACGAAACGGGCAACCCGACAGGCGGAGTCGGCGGATTTTGAAGTTGTGCGTTTTGAGCTTGCGTGCTTTGATGAAATTGCGGAAATTGCGGCGTTGCAACGGGAAGATTTTGCGACGGCTGCTGATTCAAATAAACCGGCGGCTGCGGTTGCGTCGGCAATGACGGATTTTGCGAGAAATTCGATGGCGGAGCAATCGGCGGCGAAATTGTCGATAAATTGGACGCCGGAACAAACTCTCCTGTTTCATTTCTTTCTAAAGTTTCTTGAACATTCGGCTGTGGTTTATCAATACTTTGCAGCATTTGTGACGCCGCTTGAACCGCTCGCGCCGTTCCAATAAAATTGATACTGTTGTTCGTGGAATCAACCTGAATGACCACAGATTTTAGAATATCTGCCGGAATCGCTTGCCGTAACATCATTTCAGCATTTTCTGCCCGTAGATGTTCCAATTGCCAACGCGATTGCGCCGCTCGCTCTTCTTGGTTCTGATTCTGCGAAGATTGTAAAGCGGACGGCGTAAAACCATCGGTTGGTTGCGCCTGCAATAAAGACGCTGAAAAAATCAGAAAAAATAATGCAACTCCTGCGGTTATCAGTTTTTCCGCCAAAATATTTTTTGATATTCGTCGGTTGAAATCGGAGTTTTTCTGTTGCTGGATAAAAGTTGTCGTAGTTCTGTCGTATGTCATCGGATTCCGTTCCTGCATAACGCTCTTTGCTCACAGAAATTCAAAAGGAGGGGAGGGAATTTTTCGAATATTAAAAACTTTGTTGAACATATTCAAGAGCAATTTTTTAATTATTTTGGAAAAACTTTCTACAGATTCCATAACCGCAGCAACGCTTCGCCAAAAATGAGAACTCCTACAACCGCCGAACCAATAGAAACGACGAGAACCGCGCCGCTGGCAATGTCGAGCGACCGACCGATTCGCTCGTCGTATTGTTCCGAGACCGCGCGCGAAAGCGTTTCAATCGCGGTATTAAACATTTCCGCCGCAATCACAACCGCAATCAGTAAAATCAGTAAACACCACTCAATTTTATTGAGTTTCAGAAGCCACGCAAACAACGGGACAGTCAACGTAAAGAAAAAATGAACACGGTAACTGCTTTGTTGACAAAACGATAAGTATAAACCGCGAAACGCATCGCCGAATTTTCGTCGCCATGTCCGCTTGGAATGAATGTATTTCGGATTCTCTTGCATGTGGCTGTGGCGAGAGACAGAAAACAGAGAGAAATTTTTATCATTTTCACATTTTGAAAATTTTCTCTTCGCTTTCTGTTTCTTGTTTTCTATATTTTGTGGTAAATTTTTACTTTTGCCTTGCTCTCAATTGAAGCATATAACATTTTTTTGCATCTGCCGGTTTTTTTCTCTTTTTTTGATATTTGCTTGAAAAATCGCATTGACATTCGCTGGCTTTTTTGACATGATTTGCGGAAATGCAGGGAGGTACAATTCATGAGTCTCAAACGAAACATAAATTTATCAATAATCATTTTATTGATTTTTTCCAACTTTGGCTGTCAAAATTTGTTATGGTGGAAGAAAAAAGAACAAAAACCGGAAAAAATATCGGTTTCTATCAAAGATGACGATGCGGAAATGTTGAGTAAATATCGTAATTCCGACACAATTGCTCCAATACCGAAAAAAGAGAATAAAAAAAGCATTCTGTGGTCAAATAGCCAAAAAAATGAAATTGAACGGCATTTAGGAGTGATAGAAGATTGAAAAAATTTTTACCCTATGATTGCAAGTTTGCCAAAAACGTGTATTATACTTTCTTTATCTGTTACTGGCGATTGATCGCGTTGCGGCGGCGTTAGTGTTTTAATTTTGAATAATCGTATAGATTTTCGGGGCGTAGCTCAGCCTGGTTTAGAGCGCCTGCTTTGGGAGCAGGAGGCCGGAGGTTCGAATCCTCTCGCCCCGATTTCTTTCTTTGTGTATTACATTTATGTCTTTTTACGAAGCGTTCTTGCAAAATGCTCTTTTTCCGATGGACATTTACCGTTTGAGAAAAGGTAAATTGTTCGAGTATTTGAAAGAATTTGAAAAATCGCAATTTCTTTCATCGGAAGAAATCAAAGAATTAAGCTGGCAACGGCTTAAAACCATTCTGCAACACGCCTATGACAATATCCCTTATTACCGCAAAAGTTTTGACGCGGCAGGGGTAATTCCGGCAGACATCCAATCCGAAGACGATTTACTCCGTTTGCCAATTCTCGAAAAACGGCAGGTGCAAGCTCATCTCGACGACTTGATAGCAACGAATTGGGCAAAAGAGGATTTGCTTCCCAATCAAACGGGTGGATCGACAGGAACTCCGGTGAAATTCTATTCCTGTCTTGACCGTTTAATTTCTCGTGAAGCTGCGGCTTATCGCCATAATCGTTGGGCTGGTTGGGGTATTTGTAGCAAATCCGCCGCACTTTGGGGCGCAAGCCGTGATTTTCATCCGCCGGCAAGATTTTTGAATAAATTACATAACTTTTTTTTCGACCGCCAAATAATGTTGAACACATCAACGTTCAACGAAACAGACATTCTCGAATTTAATGAAACGCTGAAAAAATACCGCCCAAAATCCATTCTCGGATACGCTAACGCCTTAACGGTTTTTGCGCAGGTTTTAAAAGAGAGAAATATTCCCGCTTACAATCCGTATTCTATCATTTCGTCCGCCGAAATGTTGACGCCGGAAAATCGCGAGTTGGTCGAAAATGTGTTTGGCTGCCGTGTTTTCAATCGTTATGGTTCACGGGAAACGTCGGTGATTGCCAGCGAATGTGACCATCACAAAGGGTTGCATGTCATGGCGGAAGGTTTGTATTTGGAATTGGTCGTTGATGGTCGTCATGCTAAAGCGGGCGAAACAGGTGAAATTGTTGTAACCGACTTGCTCAATTTTCCGATGCCGTTTATCCGATACCGCATCGGCGACATGGCGATTTGGTCGGAAACACCATGTTCTTGCGGTCGCGGATTGCCGATGCTTAAAACGCTGACTGGACGTGTTACCGATTTTCTCGTAGCAGACAACGGTTCATTATGTTCCGGTGCATCGCTGACAGCGCTGGTCGTGGCAAAACGTTCTACGCTGAAACAAATTCAAATTTATCAGGAACGTCGGGGCGAAGTTATTTATCGTATTGCGTCTGGAAAAAATCAGCCGATTGCAGAGGATGATCTCAAATTCATTCGGGAAAAATCGGCAATTTATCTTGGCACAGGGACAAAAGTTGCATTCGAGTTTGTTGACGAAATTCCTAAAACAGCATCTGGGAAAAACCTCTTTTCGATTTCTAAAGCTGTTGCTTATAAATTTGCTAGTGAATAGGAATAGCTGCTTATTGCATATTTTGGGGAGGGCGCGATTTATGCAATACTGTAACTATTCAGTTGACCAGTGTGGAGTTATTTGGCTTTGAGCGACTGAATAGTTACGAAATTTCAAATATATAAGAATATCAGACGCTCTATTTCAACGCTTGTTCAAATTCGTCAAGCGATTTGCAATCAAGCGATGTATCAACCAATCGAGCAAGACGGTCAAGGTCTTTAATTCTATGTAATTTTTCAACAAGTGTTGTTGGTACGTCACAAAAACGCTTGGTTAATATTCGCAATAAAGAATCAAGCCGTCCTTTTTCGATACCTTTTTCAATACCTTTTTCGATGCCTTCTTGTGTAAGACTTTTTTCTATAATTGTTGCCATTTCAATACCTTCTTGTCCTGAAAAAACTTTTTCTACTGAATCATGGATTTGATGCGACGTAAAATGATTTTTGGAAACCCAATTGCAATATTGAGTAATGTTTTTAAGCAAATCTAACGTTTGTTCTCTGCCGAAATTTGCGTCACGGACGTGTATCAACACGTTAGATAAATGCGTCAAGAGTGTTCCATCGGTCGCGCGTTTCATGCTTTCGACAATTGCCTGCGTTGCCGAATTGCCCGGCAAATGACCGTAAGCGTACAATTGAAGATTGACAACCACAATCGTAAATTGCATGACTAACGGAATCAAACGCTTGGGAATATAGCGAAAAATATCCTGAAAGAACATATTGTCGTTGAGTTGTTCTTTACCATTATACACCAAAACCGCCAAAGGCAACGGCGGATCGTGCGTTTCCAAATATCCCGATGCGGTATGGTCAGAATACAAGGTCAAAATGATTTGCGCCGCTAATTGAAGCGGAACAAATCGGCTTGGTTTTGATTTATGCTCAAGGAACATCAGCACTTCGGACGTTTCCTGTTCGTTCCGTAAGCGGGAAATAAATGAAACATCCGCAATAACTTCCTTGAGTCCTTCGCTTATTTGATGCGTCGGAGCTATTTTCAAATGTTCTAAGTCGACATTTTCAGCAATAACCGGATCAGCGTAATTCAGTAAAAAATCCGACGCATAAACCGGATTCCCGACTGTCGCGCGGTAGAATTTGTCATGTGGATTGTTTGGAGATTGTGTCTTTTTCACGAAAAACAACCTTCGCAACGTTCTTGATAAATATTCGTTTCAGAAATCTATGCTCCTTATTATTTTACTTTGTTTTGAAGCACATAGCAAGGAGAATTTTACTTTGAAGTAACGCGGCATATTCAAATCATTTGTCTGCCAATTTTTCACGCACTGTTTTATTGACACGACAAAAAATGGCTCAATTTCGTGACTTTGCACTACCTTGACATAATAATCTACACTTTCCCAAAATCTACTAAAAGTATTTTGCCAAATGTCTTATTTAAATTATTTTATCAAAACTACGGTAAATTAAATGCGTTTTTGCCCCAAAAGCAGAAAACGTAAAAAAGATAGAGGTCAATTTCAAACGGCTTAAATTCCACATATCAACTATTGTTAATTTTTGGAAAGTGCAGATATAATCACACCGAACGAAAAACAATCTATCCTGCATAGAGCAGCGAAATCAACGTATTTTGCATTTCTTCGATTTGCTTGTCGCCGGGATGGGCGATGGGAACCCAATAATTCGTTTCGCGTTTGGGACAATAAAGAATCATATTTTTGTGTCCATTCTCGGCGTTTTCTTCTTTTTCGAGCCGCAAAATGCGCCGTCGAATCAAAAGTAATGCCAAGACGTAACGCATTTCCTGCTTGTCTAATTGATCGCCGATTTGGTCAAATAAATTCAGCAAAATATCATTGGGGGCAAGTTTGATTTTGTTCTCATTTTGCCCCGCCATTTGCGATTTCCAATAACCGATAATCTCGACATTTTCATTCGACGGCACACCTTCCCAACCATCCTGCGAATAATCAAGACGTTTGATGGTTCCTTTCTTGTCTTCAAAAAGTACCGAATAAAACCACTCGCCGGATTTTAGTTCACGGTGAGTAGAGGCACACATTCGGGAACATCGTGGAATATCAAAATTGATCATTTTGTGTTATTCTTACATTACGGAAGTTGTACGCCTTCGATGAGCCAGCCGCCTTCTTCCACCGCTCCAACGACTCCGGTTGTTCCGAAATATTGACGAATCTTTTCAAATTCCGGCAACAAAGTACGGTCGAAAACACGTTTTTGAGACGCTGTATTTTCCGGCGACGCCATCAATGCGCGAATCACCGCTCCGAGAATCGTTTGTGATTCAGGCATTTTCCCTTGACGAATCAATTCATAGGTTGGCTCGACCAAATCGCCGGAATGTGCGAAAATTTGCATAAAATGTTCTTCTTTTCCAGAGTCCAGTTCCGCCAGCAATTTCATATGAGCCGCGTAAATTTCGGATTTATCGACGGTTGCTTCTGTGTGCGACGGATCAAGTATCGCCGTGAGATCGTCTATATTATTACTAATAAAAATACAATCTTGCGCGACAGTCAACGCTCCTTTATCAAAAAACAACTCGCGAGCGATTTTTCCGGATTCTTTGTTTTCCGAATCTTTAACGGTAGGCGTTCTACCTCGCGGGGTTCTGGTTACTGCTGCGCGGCTACTGCCGGGAACAATCGAAGCTGATCGTTTCGTAGCAGGAGACGTGGGGGCGGCTTTTTCATTTTCCGGTTTCGATTGCCAGAAAATCAAACCATTCCGTTCGATTTTTTTTGCGTCTTGTTCGCTGCTCAATAATTTGTCGAGTGCGGCTCTGGCGTCCGCTTCTTTTCCCGGTTTCAATTCCAACGCGGCAATAAAACGCGAACTATCGGTTGAAATCGGTTTCTGAAAATGTGTTGTCAACACCAGCCGCTCACCGAGAAGAGAAATCAATTCTTTTTGAATATCAATTTGCTGTCGATATTTATCTTCTTTGAATGCCTGAAGCACTTGTTCCCACACGCCGGGCTCATCTACAACATCGTCGAAAAGCGGACCGATATTCTCAAAAATTTCCTGCGGATTGATGTGTAAAATCGTAAAACGTGCCGCATCGTTTGGCAACCATTCCGGCAGCGCGAAATTACCGCTGTTTTGGAAACTCAACATCTTTATTGCCGCGCCGGTGTGCGGTTTGGGTGCGTAAAACATTGTGCGGAACGCTAATTGACAATTTTCTGCCGCCAGATCAAGAATACCGCCCGCGCCTTGAATTTCTTTGAAACCGTGAGCGGCTAACAATTCGTAAGCGTCCACTTGTCCGGGCGATTTTTTGACCGATGTTTTTTCTTCTTCGGTCAACGTGCGAATTGCTGCGGCAAATTCCAATGGTTCGATATACCACTTGAAAAGCGGCGTTGCTGTATTAAATTTTGAATTTTGCGAAACACGTTCCGTAATAGACTTGTAAGCCGGTTTTTCTTTCAGCGGCGACGAATGATCGCCGTTCAAACGTGCGACAAATAAATCCGCCAAATGATGTTGATCGGTGATAACAAGCATATCTTGCGTGACCAAATAAATGGCAATTCCGCCTTTGGGATTTTTTTCCGTTTTAGGAAAAGTAAAAAACGTTTTTATGACTTTAGATGCTCCGTCAACCGGCGATGTGGCTTTTGTAACATTTTGTTCCGTCAGTTTTTGACCAATCCGTTGCAGGAAATCCAACGTTTCCGTGTTACGTCCATTGACGCCGACAACCAACGCGAAACCGGGCGTTTTCCCCGGCACGGCAATCAAACCGCCGCTAACCGAACCAGTCGGGAGAGACTTGAGATCGTCCAGCGACAATCCGATACGGTTAACCCAATTGGCTTCGACCTGCTTTTGAAGTTCTTCTCCGACCGGCTTCATTAACGGATCTTTCAGCAACTCGCCTAACCGTGTGTTTTGCCATTGCTGTTTGAGTGCATCAATGCTCGTGACGGAAAAATACCCCTGCGTCGTTCCCGGAAATAACGTATCGGGAGACACTTGAGCTGCCGCAAAACGGCATGAAATCATCAACAACACCGAACACAATACGATAAATCGTTTTCTTAACACAGAGTATTCTCCTTTACAGAATTAAATTTTAGGGGTAATTTTTGAGTTGTTGCTAAAAATTTGAGTTGTTTCTAAAAAACTGCCTCGAAGATTTTTATTGCACGAAGACAGAAATAGGTTGGGTAGGTGATTGAAAGCATCCTTTCTGCCTATTTCTTATATATATAACAATTTTTGCGTTATACTTCCAGACCATTTTATCCATTTTTTGAGCATTTTGGGAAATAGCTATATTAGACCTTTTCTCTAACTTCATATCAGGTCGTTTAGATAAAACAGGTAAATACAAAAATAACTGTTTTTGAATAGTGTTCGCTCTATTGATAGGGTTAGAGAAAAGGTCTATTG
>JAIRYX010000451.1 GCA_031267635.1 Planctomycetaceae bacterium | reverse complement strand
TCTCCCAGCGAAAGCGCCGAGCGTCCCTCGATTTCTTTTGCGATTTCCTGCAATCCAATGTTTCCCATCGTTTCCTGGGTCAGATACCATTTAACCGACGCTGGGTTTTGGGGATTCCTGCGCTGGATTTTTTTAAGTTTCACGGTCATGAAATGCCTCCTTTAAGGTAATTTTTATGATTATAAAGGAGGCAATACCGATATGTCAAGAGTTTTAGATAAAACTCAAGGAGTTTTTTAAAAATATCGAGGAGTTTTTATAAAAACTCAAGAGGTTTTTTTGACGTCATCAGAAAAAATTACGGACTCATGAGTATCAACTTATTCGGTTTTTAGGGAATAAAAATGCAGGCGGTTGACTGTGATAAAACACCGTCAAAAGGTTGCTCCCCTTCTCGTTACGTCCTTGACTGTGATCCCAATATCCACTAATCGTTTCGTTTTCATCTATGTAAAGCTTGTCGTCATGCCAGTATTACTCATCAATGCTACTATAACTTCCTTAAATGTAGACCCCAAATGCGTAGCATGAGGTATTAAGAGAAACTTGATAAATAAGGGCGGCAATGATAAAGTCTGTTAACTCTACAGTTATCCGGTGCGGATTTCTGTGGCTTGGGTAACCGAATAGTTACCGCTTATTTTTTTTACCACAAAGAAACGTATTGCAACGCGTTGAACTGATTGCGGCTATTTCAGATTTTGGGGAGGCAAGGGTAAACAGACGCCTACGCCCCCAAACAACAAAAAATCAAGAGACTTCAAATTTTACCTTTGGAACTAATATACTCAATTACTTCGTCAGCAAGCTGCTCGGCAGATTTAACAGCGGCGTCTAAAACAAGTTCCGGCGAAAGCGGGGCTTCATATGGATCATCAATGCCGGTAAAACCTTTTAATTCTCCGGCACGAGCTTTTTTGTAAAGTCCTTTCGGGTCACGTTTCTCGCAAACTTCTAACGGAGCATCTACGAAAACTTCAATAAAATCGCCAACTTGCAACGTTTTACGGACACGGTCACGATCCATGCGGTATGGACTAATAAATGCGGTCAACGCAATAATTCCTGACTCGGCAAATAATTTCGCTACCGCGCCGATGCGGCGAATATTCTCTTCACGGTCTTGTGCCGAAAATCCCAACCCGAACCGTTTGGCAAATTCTTCACCGTGTTCATCTTTAAGCATTCCAGTACCGGCATTGAGTCCATGACGTACATTGTCGCCGTCAAGTACAAAACTATGTTTTTTCAGAGCGTTTAATTTATGATCAACAAGATTGGCGATCGTGCTTTTACCGCACGCACTCAAGCCAGTAAACCAAATGACGCAACCTTTGTTGCCGTTCATTGTTTCGCGTTCTTCGCGCACGACCGAATGTTCATGCCAATGAACTTCGACTTTGTTTTGTTCGCTCATCATATTTAAAACCTTTTTCTGTTTTTTCGTACTGTGGTTTAGAGAAATCAAACGCAATACGTAATACCGATGGATTAAGTCAATATTGCATTTCGTTATTATTGAGTATTTTCCAAATATGTCAAGGAATGGCGTTAAAGAAATAAAATAGACGTAACTATTCAGTCGCCCAACCAAATAGATTCGCACGGCAACTGGGTAACTCTTACGAAGTTCCTCATTTCCCTTGATGTGAAAAATGTCAAATTTATAGGTATTTTACGTTGAAAAATGCCAAGTGAAATTGCGTGACTTTGTACTACAGTCAATTTTACCCAAAAAACATCACCCTATTTAGTCTGAAACTAAAATTTTCATTTCAATGATTCGCTTCACATTGACGAAAATTGAAAAATATTTCTCTCTATTTTTGCAGAAAAACGTTACAGATAAAAATTTTAAATTGCTCTTGTACCGCTATCGGGAATTTGTTACTCTTCTATGTCGCTGTGATTTTTGCGGATAAAAAATAAAATTGAAAGAGACAAGGATGTCCAGATATTTTTATACGTTTATTTTGTTCGTTTTGGTAATTTTTACGCTACCGGTTTATGCGCAGTTTCAGTTGTCCAATAATGCCGTTAACCCGGGAAGTCCGGCGTATGGAAATCTGTCGGCAGAAAACGCGGCGGTTTACCCTAACACATCGTATCCGCAAAACCAAAGTTATCCGGCGATTGCGAATCAAGCTCCTTCTTACGCTTATCCCGTAACAACAGAACCGCAAATACAACCGTCGGTTTCGCAGCAGCCGACGCCGCAAACGTCGATTTACTCTGTTCCGCAACCACAGCCGATACAACAATTCCCCGCAGGACAACAGCCGGTCGTCATGGATGCGGCGGCTTATCCTGTTGCGGCGAATCCCGCGAATAACACGTTTGTCGCGCCGATTGATAATGTAAACACAAACTTCAACACGAACACAAATATTAGCGCAAACATCAACGCGAACGCCAATATCAATACGATGAATGTTCCGGTCTTTGAAGTTCCGCAATTTCAAACGCCGGATGTTTCCGCCGTTTCTTCCATGCCGACAATAGGAGCAAACGGGTTGCCGGGCGATACGCCGTTGATTGCGTTTCATTCGCCGGTCGAAAACGCTTTCGGCACGACAGGTCAAACCGGCGGAACGGTTCCGGCATTTCAATCGGCAAATTCCAACGACGTGAACGTTTCCGAATCCTTATTGTCTTCGCCGAAAGAACATCCAAACGACCGCGCGGCGGCGGATCGTGAAAATTATCAACGATGGCTGCTTATCAAAGAAACGAAAAATACCGACGCATGGATGGAACCGTTGCCGTCTTACGGCGGACCGCTTGATTTTCGGACTGTCGGTCGTCCCGACGACCGTACGCCGTTGGGAAATTTATTAGTTTCGTTCCACGAGGAAGGAGCGAAACAAGATGAATACGCTTACGATTGGGAAGCGGAAGAAAAACATTATTTCGATTTTTCGATGCTTGATCCGATGCGGGTCGGCGAACAAATGAAACGCTGGGTAGGACTTGGTCCAAGCGAAGATCAAGCCAAAAAACTTTTTCAGGACGGTCTTGACGCGATGAAAGCGGAAAAATACGCGAAAGCGGCAGACCGGTTTGAATGGGCGGCATACTATGCGCCGAAAACGATTCTTGAAGAAGACTCGCGTTATCATGCGGCGGAATGTTATTATCGGGCAGGACGAAATTACGACGCGGCGATGCAATACAAACGAATTATTCTCGACTTTCCAAGTTCGCAATACAAATCGGAAATCATCAAAAATTTATATGAAATCGCCAAAACTTGGATTAAACAGCTGGAAGGAAAATCGGGTTATATCAACGTTTCGGACAAATCGCGTCCGACATTCGACACTTTCAAACACGCGAAAAGTGTGTTGGAAACGATTTATATCAACTGTCCTCGTGATCCGCTTGCGGACGACAGCGTTTATTTGCTGGCGGTTTCGTATATGCGGCGAGCGTCGAAAGTTCAGGGCGACGTAAATTACGAACATGCCGCTGAATGTTTTAAGCAGTTGCGCGATTTTTATCCGAACAGCGAATACATTGTTGATGCGATGCGATGGGAGGCGGTTTGTCATAAATATGCGAGTCTCGGCGCGGATTACGATGCGGCACAAATCAATCAAGCGGGAGAAATTGCCGATCAGTTATTGCAGCAACATGCCTCGCGGCTTGATTCGGACGCGCAAAATGAAATTTTGAAAGTTCGCAATGAAGTAACGGAAAGTAAGGCGGAAAAACTTTGGGTAACGGGACAATTTTACGACGCCCGCAAAGAATATCTCGCCGCACGGCTACAATACGAATTATTACTGGAAAAATATCCGGCAACCAAATACGCGGAAAAAGCAAGAAAACGAATCGCAGAAATCCGCGACCTTCCGCCCGAACCGGTCTCCACCTTGGCAAAAATCAAAGGAATATTTGTAAGATAAAGATAAAAGAACAGAGTGCAGATCGCGATGTGGAAGCAATTTGTATTGATCCAATTTTTCAAAATGTAGAAAAGGTATAATCTATGTGTCTTGTGTGTTATCTCTCAACAGACTGCGAAATTGAAGATATTCCATTTGACGAAAACAATCGGAAATTCAATATCGCTCGTACTAATGAACGCTTTTCGTGTTTTACGCAAAAGTTTACTTATTATTGCGGTTCTCGTACACAATGCGGATGCGGTTTTGGATACGTAGAAATTACAGAAGAATTATTGAAACAAACAGAGCAGGAGTTACTAAAAGGTAGCGTGTCTTCGGAAACTGGAATGCAATGGTGGAATCATAATTATCCCCCACCGGAAACGCTTGATGAATTTCAGGAGATGGCAAAGGAAATTCGTGATTCACATACAGATAATAACGAATTATTTCGATGCATTGAAGCGACTGTCAATACCGGGTATTTTTGTGAACTTATGATATGTTGGAACGGTAATGAAAATAATCCAATTCAAGAAAAGCGTAATATTGACATTTCTCTTGAAAAAATTTTGATTGATTTTAGAACGATACACACTCTTGGAACGAATGACATACTTTTCTACACGATTCATTCATCGCAAAAGAATACGCCGTAACAATGAATAGTTTTCTTCAACCTAAAAAACCGGAGACGGCCAAAAGTAATCCGTTGAAATTCCGCGTTCTCCAACGCTCTACGTTTTGCGATTTCCTTTTTGCTTTTTACGTTTTATTTTTTACGTTCTGCGGCTGCGCCGGTTATCAAGTCGGGACGAACAAGCTTTATAATCAAGAAATCAAAACGGTTTATGTTCCGATGTTCGAGAACAATACTTATCGCCGTAATCTCGGCGAGCGGCTGACCGAAGCGGTGGTACGGAAAATCGAGCAACGCACGCCGTATAAAGTGGTGCATCGCAAAACGGCGGACAGCATACTGACCGGCAAATTAAGCAACGAGCGACAAACCGTTACGCTGACCGACGATTACGCAGGAACACGTCAAAAGAAAGTCGAATTTGCCGTACTGGTGCAATGGAAAGATCGGCGAGGAAATACGCTTCGCACGATGAGTCCGATTGTCTGGAATAACGCCGACGCCGACATCACCACCGGCTCCGATATGGTCGCCGAAATGGGACATTCTTACGCCACCGCCTCGCAAGACGCTATCGAAAAAACCGCCGACCAGATCGTCGATATGATGCAATTGTCTTGGTGACAGGCGACGGAAAATGAATTGAGATAAAGCGGCGGCGTAACGCCGCGCTTGCGAGGATTGCATTTCTTTTTCTTATTTCAGCGTTACCGGAATATTCAGTTGTTTCCCTTTACGGACTATCGTTAAAACAATTGTCTCTCCCGGACGATTTTCTTCGACAAACGTGATAAAATCTTCTCCCGAATTAACCGGCTTGTTATTCACCGCAGTAATTAAATCGGGTTCCGCCCGTTTGATACTTCGCCGTTCCGAAAAGAAACCGGGGCTTCGTACTTGTTCAACAATCGGCATGGGACCTATCACGCCCGCTTTGTCCGCCGGTCCGCCTTGCTCGATAAGAACCGCATACACGCCGCCTTCTTCGCCGCTCAACACTCGATAAATCCCGACGTCCGGTCGAATCACTTTGCCGTCTTTGATAAGCATCGGAACGATACGAGCCACCGTATTGACCGGAATCGCAAAACCGACTCCCGCGTTATCTCCCGACTGACTCGCAATCGCCGTGTTAATGCCGATCAGTTGCCCCGCCGTGTTCAACAACGCCCCGCCGGAGCTTCCATGATTGATTGCCGCGTCAATTTGAATCACCTGTTTGATTGTTCGTCCCCGCTGCTGGCTTCCGATAGCGCGATTAAGATTAGAAATTACGCCGCTCGTGAATGTGCGTTCCAACCCAAACGGATTTCCAATCGCGTAAATTTTTTCACCGACCAAAAGTTGTGCCGAATCGCCCAGTACAATAGGAAACAACTCCGCCTGCGGCGCGTCAACTTTCAACACCGCAAGATCCGTCGCCGGATCGCCGCCGACCGGAATCGCGTCGTAAGTATTCCCGTTAAACAATGTCACATGAATTTCCCGCGCATCCTCAACGACATGATAATTTGTGATAATGTGTCCCCGCTTGTCGAAAACGACGCCGCTCCCGCCGTTTTCCGATTCAATACGGAAAATGAAATCGGCTTGTTGGCTTTTCGTGTTGATATTCACAACGCCCCGATTGCTGACTTCATTCACCAGAACGCTGTTTCGCTCCTCTGGGAACAGCGACGCAAGCCGCGCGCTCAAAATCGGATTTGCCGCCGCTTGCTCCGGCGTAAGATTGACCAACGGCTGTGCAATTGGTACCGGCGGCGACTGAATCGAAGAGATCGTATTTGCCAGCCGCTGCGTTTGTGCTGAAACAGAAAGGAACATTCCATTCCCCAAAATGCAACTGCAAACGAGACACGCTGTTAAATTTATTGTTTTTCGCATCATTTCTTCCT
>JAIRYX010000433.1 GCA_031267635.1 Planctomycetaceae bacterium | reverse complement strand
AAAATTTTCATATACACCGAATTTTTGGGACCCCGTAAATTATCTTTAATGAAATCCGAAGATTTGATAACTAAAAATGTTTCCGGTATCATTCGTAAAAAATGCTTGAAACTACTGTCAAGGTACTCTCGTTTGGTCATGGGACGATGGATACCAGAATCCTTCTCATAACCAATCTTTTGTAACTCCGTAGAAAAAACACCTTTGATAAAAAATAAATATTTTTGAGCATGATTCATTTTCCGTTTCCTTTTTAATTTTCCCTGAATCTAAACGAGGGACATTATCGTACTGATCTATCGATCATGTTACTCTATCGGGGTTAAGTATTTCATAAGGCAATCTCCAGCGGTTGACACCGCCGGTTTTTCTATTTATTGTATATTATTCTTTTTCGGAAATTTTCGAAATGGTTCAGGTTTTTGGGTACTTTCTTCCGGCGGAACAGGTTTATCAAAGGAAACGCCATGTGCTTCTAACCATTGGATTACTTTTTCAAAACCATCAGGATGTTTTGAATGCCATTGATGTTGTTCTGGAGTCCATTGATGAAGCATTTCCTGTTTATACTTGTATAAAATACGTTGTAATTGACCGCCGGGTATTGTTTCTGGAGTATAAGCGGCGCCGCAATCTAAAAGGTAAAGAAGATTTTTAAAATTACGCCTTTGTGCTGCGTATGTGACGGCATAACGTTGATCGGCTCCTCTATTCAGATCAACCCCTGACTCCACCAAAGTAACAAGCACTGGAAACGGTTGGTCAGGTTCAGGTTCAATAAACGCATTCGCCATTCCCGCTGCTTGAATCAATGGTGAATAATTTTCACACAATTCTGGATCGGCTCCATATTTTAGAAAAATGTTAACATAATTTTTGTATTTTAGATTTTTTAATGGATAATCAATCGCGTCGTTAAGAATTGGTCGCTTGTATATAAAAGGTGGTGTCGTTCTTTCCGTCGGTATTATAATATATCCATTTGGATCCGCCCCGTGTTTAAGAAGACATCG
The DNA here is from genome assembly GCA_031267635.1 of Planctomycetaceae bacterium. Lineage (GTDB taxonomy): Bacteria > Planctomycetota > Planctomycetia > Pirellulales > Thermoguttaceae > WRMR01. Next base: position 2,137 of record JAIRYX010000433.1, on the reverse strand, counting down.
CAATACATTTTCTCCGAAAGGAAGGGCATAGGCTAATAACGGTACTTCTCTTTTTCCAGTATGTCTAATACCATTTGTAGTACGAAAAAGAACTTCAGTTTTTCCCATCGCATTAACGTTTGCACCATCCGCAATCATTTGTTCCATTTTTGCAACGTCTTCCTGTATAATTGCATGACAAAGGGAAATAACTTTCTGATCATCGAAACAATCTTCCGGTCTCAATCCTTTTTTTTCGTACCGTGATTTTTCCGATTCAATAAGAACAGCGTCAGCCGTGTTTCTTATAAATGAATCAATGGCTTTTCCGGTGTTTTCTCTTGCTTTTTTGCATACTGAAAAAATTAAAACACTAACAATTAATAACATAAATGTAATGCGATTCATTGTCAATTGTCCTTTCATAATATTGAAAATTATCGTAAACTTAAAATATCATTTCAGTCAAAAATCCGTTGTTCCATTCCATAAATCACTTGTCCCATACCATGACATAAAACTCCAGTATGGACAATACTACTTGCTCCCAAAACAGATAATGGTACAGAACCTGTTACCATTACATAAATGGTTCCTCCAATCTCAAGCGCAATCAGTAAATCATATTGGCTGTCTATCGTAATAGAGTTACCTATAGCATCTGGAATAGGTGTTCCAAAAACATAATTAAACCAACCCGGTATATACTGTCCCCAACTTAAAATATCCCAATCGACTTTGTAGGAAGTAATGAGTGAATTAGCATTTGCTAGATTAGTATTATTATAAACTGTATTTTGATGTAAACCAGCGGCGTTAAATGTATAAGCATGAAATCCCGATATAATAGAAGCCGCACTTGCCAAACCGCCGCCTAATGAATGACCCGCAATATATGTATTATTGGCATTAAAAGCGAAACCGGACGAATTATTTTCTTGTAACGCTGTTGCAATATCACAAGCCCATCCGTATTGGGTTGTATCTGCTCCAAATGCTTGTAATACATTTGTCTTCCAATCATCAAAACTTGTCGGATCAGTCCCTTGAAATGCAAGAACATATTTACCAGTTAGATATTCCCGATATAATGCAGCATTAAAACCTGTTGATTGATCGTCAATAATTCCAGTACCATTTAATTTTGTTCGTATATTCTCATCAAGTCCTAATTTTTCCAATTCTTCATCACTCTGAATTCTTAACGCGAATTCCTGTTTATCATCACGTCCATAAATCGCTTTTGACGCATACGTAGCAACGAGTTCCTGATGCGTCAACAATTCATAGTAAAACGATTTTGCTCCGGCAACGACATAAAGGACTTCATCACTTCCGATCAAACGATAAACCGAACCGTCTTGAAGTAAATAATCTACTTTTATTGTCGTATTGGGTTTTCCGTTTTGTTCGGCGAGTTCTCGTGTCGTTTCGATATTTTCACAGATTCCTTCTACATAAAGAACGATAGATGTTTGTCCTATAACCCAACCTAATTGACTTAATGTGAACAATCTGTTTGTTCCAACGTAATCGTAAAGAACACTTCGCGCTTGCGTACCATCTTTTGCCCAGATTCTGATTTTTCCATCACCGGTTGGTTTTTGATTGCCGCCAGTCGTTTTGGAAAGTGGTACGCCTTCATTGTATGTAAATTGAAAATACAATCCTTCCATATCATACGCCGGTACACTCATAATAATCGGTGTGAATGCCGCACTGGAATTTGGATTCATTTGTGTCCAATAACTTGTCATGCCGTAACCATCCCAGCAATCAAGAATACCATCGTTATCAGTATCGCCGATATTAGGAACAATAATCTTTCCGGGCGCAAAGGCATAATTTTCGAAAAACTCTTCCGTTGCCGAACGTGAAGGAGCAGATGTCAAACTACTATTATCGCTGTCAATATCCAAATCAATATCAATACCGGTCATTTTAACGCTATCGCCTCCTGCCGGAGCATTGGGATTCTGGACGGGTTTGGCTTGTAACGTTACAGTTCCTGTAACAGGAGCGTTGGCTTCCATGTAAACGGTTTGCGTGAATTTGTTTTGACCGGATTCATTCGATAATGTCGCCAATCTGGTCTGTTCTGTAATCCGGTTATTATTACTATTATCCTCAACACCGCGATGTAATCGTGATCCTTTGG
>JAIRYX010000383.1 GCA_031267635.1 Planctomycetaceae bacterium | reverse complement strand
AGCAATCCAGCAATCCAGCAATCCAGCAATCCAGCAATCCAGCAATCCAGCAATCCAGCAATCCAGCAATCCAGCAATCCAGCAATCCAGCAATCCAGCAATCCAGCCCGAATTATCGGTTCGTATAGCGGCATTTACGCTGATTGAACTTCTTGTCGTTGTCGCAATCATTGGAATTTTGATTGCGCTTCTGTTGCCCGCTGTTCAAACCGCTCGCGAAGCGGCGCGAAGAATGCAGTGTTCCAACAATCTCAAGCAACAGGGGTTGGCGGTTCACAACTTTCACGATGCGCGAAAAGGAATAACGCCGTTCAAAGCGGCGCAGTATCCTACTACTCCCGCTGTGGGAACGGCATACGAATATATCTCGTTCTTCGGTCTTTTGCTTCCCTACCTCGAACAACAGTCGCTTTATGACAATTTGACCAATCTGACTTATGTGCAGGGTAGTACGACAGTGAAGGGCTTTCGGGTGCCGTTGGACTGGACGCATTGGTGGCAAAAAATTGAAACCGATGCGGAAAGAGAGACCTTTAAAAAAGGACTCGGCGGTTTATCTTTCTATCAATGCCCGTCCCGGCGTAACAGACCTTATTTTTATGATGATTACAACGTTGGTAAGACGTCGCAGAGTGAAGCCGGACTAGTTGGGTTTATGTCTATGGCTACCCCGCCCGGTCCTCTTGGCGACTATGCCGTTGTTGTTTTGATGTATTCGAATTGGAACGGAACATGGGATGATAATGTTATGACGTTAGGGGTTAATGTATTGGGAACCGGTAGTAATAATGGAATTTATTCGGCAGTCAAAGTCGGAGTGGCAGACGGCGATTCCTGGTCTCCGAATGACAGTTTTGCGGCAATTATTGACGGGTTGAGTAATACGTTGTTTGTCGGTGAAAAATATGTTCCGTTCAGTAATCTCGGATGGGCAAGATCCGTGGACGGCGCTTACGACGCACCGTATTTAAGTGTGTCAATAACCGGCGGTCATGCTGTGGGCAGGGATTTAAACTGCGGCGATTCGTCCTCCATTATTGCCAAAGCCCCGGATGAGGTGAACAACACGACAAAGATAAATGATGTTCAAGCCGTTCCGTTACGTGCATATTATCCGCAATTCGGCGGTTCCCATGTCGGCGTCGCCAACTTTCTTGCGGGCGACGGCAGCGTTCATACGATCAGTGCGAATGTGTCGATGCGTCTGTTGAAAATGTTAGGACATATTTCTGACAAACATGTTACATATATCCCATAAAAAAGGACGTTCCAAAAGGTAAACGAGTCTATAAAAACAGCAACAATTGAAAGAATATCTTACTTTGATAACATGTCAAAAGATTACCAAATGAAAATCAAAACTTATTATCTCCCGCTTTTATTATTAAGCATTTTTCTCGCGGGTTGCAGTAATGCAATTACTGTGAAAGGAAAAGTAGAGTTTTCCGACGGGCAGCCGCTGGAATTCGGTAAAGTCGTGTTTGAAAACGATAAGAATTCATTCGTCGGACGTATCGGCAAGGACGGCAATTTTTCAATGGGGCGTCTCAAAGATGGCAACGGGATTCCCCGCGGCAATTATCGCGTCTATATTGCAGAGACTCATAAGATGATAAGAGACAATAAATATGCACCGCAAATTGACAAAAAGTTTAGTAGTTCCGACACATCGAATCTGCAATTCGACATTCAGAAAAAAACAACAGATATTTCTATCGTCGTGGAACGTCACAAAACGGGCAAAGAAAAATAGAAAATCCGTTCATCAACATTTTGAATTGCCTGTCATTGATGACGGAAAAAATAGTAACACATTCCTCACGGCTTTAGCCAAAGGATAAAAATTTTCGGTAAAACAATTCAGATAGAAATTCTTGTGGTTTTCCATCTAAAGATGGAGAGGTCATTTACAATGCCACACAAGCGTTTTTTCCTTAACCTCACTTTTTTGAAAGAAAAGAACAAAAAATGAAACGAAGTTTCACCCTCATGATGATTCTGTTTGCGTTTGGTTTAACAACTCTTCCTGTGTCAGGTCAAGAGGCAAACGCCCCAAAAGCACAAACATTTTCGCTGGACGACGCCAAAACTGTCGCCGCTGTGGAAAAGTGGTATCAAGATTCTTTTACGCGGCTTTACACGCTTGGACCGTTGCAAATCCGTCTCCAAGCAGGCGAAAAAATATTAGAAATTGCCAAAACGGACGACGAAAAAAAGAAAGGCTACCAATTCAAGCTTGAAGCGATTTCCGCTTTGGCAAAAGCGGGAGAAGAAGGAGCGCAGGAAGATTTGGACAAATTGACGAAAGAGCTGGAAGCGGACGAAAATATCCGTTCAGTCATCTATGACGATCAGTTTCAGAAGTTTATCAATCAATCTCGTTTGCAAAACAGCAATGACTTCAGAACATTTAAAAACGAATTGAAAACATGGCTCAATAAACCTTTCGTAACTCATCAATTCGTCGTTCGTTCCGGTTTGCAAAAAGCGAAAACATACGTCCAAACCGTTGCTAAAGATGACGAGGAACTCTCCAAGTTTGTCCGCGAATTGGTTGATTATGTGAAGTCTTCAGAAAGCACGCTTGCCGAAAACGTGAAAAAAGATGTGTTGGAACAAATTGAATCTTTGACTCTCACATTGCAAGGCGGCGATCTGAAACTTTACGGAAAAACTCTTGATGACAAAGATTTCGATTGGAATAGCTTACGCGGTAAATACGTAATCGTCAAGTTTACGGCAACATGGTGCGGTCCGTGCAAATTGGAAATTCCCGGCTTGATTTCGGCTTATGAGAAATACAAAGAGAAAGGGCTGGAAATTGTTTCCGTTTACATTTGGGAACGCGGCGATGACACGGACAAAATCGTAGAAAACGTGAAAAAATTTGTGAAAGATGAAAATATTTCATGGCGCATCGTTTCGGAGGCGTTAACCGAAAAAGCGGGGTTACCAAAACAAGGAGAGTATTACGGAATTCAAAGCGTGCCGACAATCTTGCTGATTGACAAAGACGGCAAAATCATTGACACGGTTGCGCGCGGTCAACATCTTCAGGAAAAACTGGCAGAACTACTCAAATAAATTTCAGCAATATTGGAAACATGGAATTGATTGATTGCTCATGAGAATTTGACGATTTGGTTTCCCGCCGTAAAAAGCGGGTAACCAGAGATATTAACTGAACTTTTTCAAAGTTTAAAACGAGATTAGAAAATAAGGTATTTGACGCATGTAAATATTACTAACTCATGTTACGCAAGAGCTATCGTAACTATTCCGTTGTCCGGTACGGATTTATTTGGTTGGAGCGACTGAATAGTTACGACGTTTCCTGAATGTTAATCGCTCATGCGTAACATGAGTTAGTAAAATAAAATATTTGCTACGGAAATACTATATTTTTGCACAACATAGGCGTCGTTTTTTAGACGCTTATGAAATCAGGATAAAAATATATTTTGTACACAAAAGATAAATAACTGCTACAAACATCAACATACTATCGTATTTTATAGCATTAAACAAATTTGCAAAAGTTTAGATATTAAGACACATTTTACAAGAAAGGCTTATCTATGAATATTTTCTCGAAAATTTTTGGTTCTACGAAAGTAGAGAAACATATCAACAGTAATCATTATGGCAAACGGTGTCTGCATTTAGAACCGTTAGAAGATCGGCAGATGTTATCTGCCGTGCCTGTGACAACGTGGAGTGATATTGTTGATGAACATGACAATGTTACGTCGATTCGTGAAGCGATTGCTGTCGCCGCACCGGGAGACACGATCACGTTTGCCCCGTCGGTATTTACCAGCGATCATACGACCATTACGCTTACAAGCGGCGAATTGACGATTGATAAATCGTTGGAAATACAAGGCGAAGGAAAAGTTACAATTGACGCAGACGGAAAATCACGAGTGATTAACATTACAGGTAGCGGTTCCAATGTCACATTAGACGGTTTGACGCTTACCGGCGGGACGGGCGGAGTCACTATAGTAAATGGGTATTACGTTACTATTGACGGTGCTGCGGTTCACATTTCCAACGGGACAGAAGCGACAATTACCAACAGTATCATTTCTGGTAATGCGACATCAGGAGACGATCGTCTCGGCACCATTGCCAATGAAGGAACTGTAACGATTGCCAACTCGTCCATTTTGAACAATCAAGGAAATGGAATTCACAATGCGACTCCTTTGGGTGCTTTAAATTCAGTCACGGCAACTATTAACAATTCGGTGGTTTCATACAATAGCAATAACGGAATTCTTAATTTTGAAGCTCCCTTAAATATTGCCGATTCAATCATTACAAACAACGGTACAAACAGTGGTAGTACAGGTATCGCCGCCAATAACGGCATATATGCGGCGACTTCCGTTGTGACGGTTACAAACTCGCTCATTGCCGACAATGTGGGGCGCGGATTTTCTGTGAATGGTCAACCTATTCCCGGTCAATTGAATATCAATGATTCAACGATTGCAGGAAATTTGAGCATAGGAATTTTGGTTTATGGTTCTGGTATAGTAAATTTGCATGATTCCATTCTTGTGGCAAATGGGATCAATACCGTATTGGGGATATCTGATGTTTCTATTCCGTCGTCTGGAACGACTTTCAATGGTTATAATACGCTTTCGTCGTACACGGGATGGACAAACAGCGCGACCGGAGGAAGCAGCGAATACACTTCGGGAATGGCGGGATTATCGTCAATTTTTGTCGACGCCGCACATGGTGATTATCGCGTTGTAGAAAGTTCGTTGACAACCGGCAGGGGATATGTTTATGATACCGATCCAGACACGCCGTCTGATCCTGGAGCGTCTGATCCGCCATCCGAGCCAGAGATGCGGTCTACGATTGTTACAACGTTGAAAGATATTGTTGCTGATGATGGCGTCATTTCTCTCCGTGAAGCGATTGCTTATGCCGGAACGAACGGCTTGGGAACGACAATCACATTTACTTCGTCGCTGTTTGACGAGAACGGACAAGCAACAATTACGCTTTCCAACGCGAGCGGCTATGGCGCTTTGTCTCTTAATAAATCGCTGGAAATACAAGGCGAAGGAAAAGTTACGATTAACGCGGCAAATCAGATAGCAAACGTGATTGACATTGCAGGTAGCGATTCCATTGTGAAATTAAGCGGCTTAACGATTAAAGGCGGAACTACTTACGGAGTTTTCAATCAATCCGGCAACGTAACGATAGACAATTCCGTCGTCTCGAATAACTCCTTTGTTGGAATCTTCGTTCAATCAGGAACCGCAGAGATTGTCAACACGGTTGTCTCGAACAACGGATACGTCGGCGTCTATGGAGATGTTTATTATCGAGTGACGGTGAAAAATTCGCTTATTGCCGAAAACGATATTGGGATTAGGGGGAATTCTTTCAGTTCTAATGAAACATACTTGAAAGTCTATAATTCAACGATTGCAAATAACACAACAGACGGAATTTATGTTACTAAACTGGTCACGGGAAATCCAATAATAGATTTATATAACACCATTCTTACGGAAAATGGGACAGATTATCATGACTCTTCAGCAATTAATGCCACAGCTCATAATACGCTTTCATCGTACACGGGTTGGTTGGCAGGCAGTGAAAATAATCTTGTTTACAATCCGTCATTACCGCTTTTTGTCGATTCAGAACACGGCGATTATCATTTAGCCGAACATTCTCAGGCAATTGACAGAGGAAATGACACGTTTGCCGTTGACTCGGAAGGAAATCCGTTTGTTTATGATATTACAGGCGAAACATTGCGAATACTCGGAAACGCGGTGGACGTCGGCGCGTATGAAAGCCCGTATGGACTTTCCGACTCGCTGGTGATTCGATTAATCGGCACAACGGAAAACTCGGTCACGTTGGAATGGATAGATCAATCCGACGTAACGTTTTATACGTTGCAATACAAAACATACGATACGAATTGGGAAGACGCGGCATCGGAAAACATTCCGGTCAATACGGAATCTTACATAGTCGCCAACTTGACCGCTTCGACAACATACAATTTCCGCTTAACTGCGTGGTACAATGAGGCGTCTTCCAAAGAATTGAGTGAAATCACAGTCACCACGGCAGACACGCCGCTCGATACAGAGACGCCATCTACGATTGTTACAACGTTGGAAGATATTGTTGCTGACGACGGCGTCATTTCTCTCCGTGAAGCGATAACTTATGCCGGAACAAACGGCTTGGGAACGACAATTATATTTGCTGCGTCGCTGTTTGACGAAAATGGACAAGCGGTCATTACGCTTTCCAACGCGAGCGGTTATGGCACTTTGTCTCTTAATAAATCATTGGCAATACAAGGCGAAGGCAAAGTTACGATTGACGCAGCAAATCAGATAGCAAACGTGATTCATATTACAGGTAGCGGTTCCATTGTGAAATTAAGCGGTTTAACGATTAAAGGTGGAACTACTTTCGGTGTTTACAATCAATCCGGCAACGTAACGATAGACAATTCCGTCATCTCGGATAACAGTAATTCTGGAATTGCCGTTCAATCAGGAACTGCAGAGATTGTCAACACGGTCGTCTCGAACAACAATTTTTACGGCGTCTATGGATTTACTGATTACCGAGTGACGGTGAAAAATTCACTTATCACCGAAAACGCGGTCGGGATTCGCGGCGAATCTGTCAATACGAATGAAACGTACTTGAAAATCTATGATTCAACGATTGCAAGTAATATAACAGACGGAGTTTATATTCGTATAATCACGGGAAATTTAACGCCAATCGTCGAATTCTATAACACCATCCTTGTGGGAAATGAGACCGATTATCATTATTCTACCGAAGAAGTCCCTTATACGGCAATCAATGCCGTTGCTCATAATACGCTTTCGTCATACGAGGGCTGGTTGGCAAGCAGTGAAAATAATATTGTTTACGATTCGTCATTACCGCTTTTTGTCGATGCAGTAAACGGCAATTATCATTTAGCCGAACGCTCGCAAGCGATTGACAGAGGCAATAACGCTTTTGCCGTTGACGCGGCAGGAAAGTCGCTTGTTTATGATATTACCGGCGAAACGTTACGAATCCTCGGAAACGCGGTGGATATTGGCGCGTATGAAAGTCCGTATAACTTTCCCGACTCGCCGTTACTTGTTTTAGCCAACATAACGGAAAATTCGGTCGCGCTGGAATGGACAGGTCAAGCCGATGTGACGCTTTATACGTTACAATACAAAACGTCCGACGCGGATTGGATTGAAGTGACATTAGAAAGTATATCGCCCGTCGCGGAATCTTACACGGTCACCGGTTTGACCGCTTCGACAACATACAATTTCCGCTTGATTGCATGGTACAATGGCAAGCCCTCCAAGGAGTCAAATACAATCACTGTGACGACGGCAGATACGCCATCTACGGTTGTTACAACGTTGGAAGATATTATTGCTGACGACGGCGTTATGTCTCTTCGTGAAGCGATTGCTCATGCCGGAACGAACGACTTGGGAACGACAATCACATTTGCTTCGTCGTTGTTTGACGAAAACGGACAAGCGACAATTACGCTTTCCAACGCGAGCGGTTATGGCAGATTGCTTCTTAATAAATCGCTGGAAATACAAGGCGAAGGAAAAGTTACGATTGACGCCGCAAATCGGATAGCATACGTGATTAACATTACAGGCAGTGATTCCACTGTGACATTAAGCGGCTTAACGATTAAAGGCGGAACTACTTACGGAGTTTTCAATCAATCCGGCAACGTAACGATAGACAATTCCGTCGTCTCGAATAACGGTTCTGGAATTGATATTAACGCAGGAACTGCCGAGATTGTCAATACGATTGTCTCGAACAATAATACGTATGGCATCTATGGAACAGAGAATTACCGAGTAACAGTAAAAAACTCGCTTATTATCAAAAATCAGATCGGAATTTATGGGACTTCTTCTAACAATCCTAATGAAACCTACTTGAAAGTCTATGATTCAACGATTGCAAATAACACAGCAGAAGGAATTTATGTTCGTAAAGCAGCGGCGAGCGAGCCAACAGTAGAGTTGTATAATACCATTCTTGCGGTAAATAAAACAGATTATCGTTCTATTAAACCATCGGGTTGGACAATAATTAATGCTGTTGCTCATAATACGCTTTCGTCGTACACGGACTGGTTGGCAGATAGTGAAAATAATATTGTTTACGATTCGTCATTACCGCTTTTTGTCGATGCGGCAAACGGCGATTATCGTTTAGCCGAACACTCGCAGGCGATTGACAGAGGCAATGACGCTTTTGCCGTTGACGCGGCAGGAAATCCGCTTGTTTATGATATTACCGGCGAAACGTTACGAATACTCGGAAACGCGGTGGATATCGGCGCGTATGAAAGTCCGTATGAATTTCCTGACACGCCGTCCACTTCAATTGTCGTAACAACCGAAGAAGATCAGTTTGATGAAAATCCGTATGATAATGGCTTGAGCTTGCGGGAAGCGATTTTGTTGGTAACAACGCCCAACGAATGGAATACGACCGGTTTGGATAAAATCACGTTTGTGGATAACGTGAGAAATATTCAATTGCTGAATGGTCAACTGACAATCACATCCGCGCTGACGATTGACGGAACAGGCGTGACATTGACCGCAGCGGACAACACACGTATTTTGACGATTG
>JAIRYX010000381.1 GCA_031267635.1 Planctomycetaceae bacterium | reverse complement strand
TATTATCGCAAGGGCGAAGAAGTCGCACGAAAGGTTTCGCAAAGAACAACCTTTGTGCGTCTTCCTCGCCTTTGTGGTAGAGAGTAAAAATACCATAGTAATATGTCGAGTATTATTAGAAATTATCTCTCGGAAGAGCTTTGCGCGTCGCTCGCGGAAAAAAATGAGTTCTCTGCGAAGGAAAATGAGTTTTTCACAGAGGGAAATTCGCCGTTCGCGGAGGGCGGCGAGCTTCTCGCGGAGGGCGGCGAGTCTCTCGCGGAGGGCGGCGAGTCTCTCGCGGAGGGCGGCGAGCCGTTCGCGGAGGGCGGCGAGCTTCTCGCGGAGGGCGGCGAGTCTTTCGCGGAGGGCAGCGAGTCTTTCGCGGAGGGCAGCGAGCTTCTCGCGGAGGGCGGCGAGCTTCTCGCGGAGGGCGGCGAGTCTCTCGCGGAGGGCGGCGAGCCGCTCGCGGAGGGCGGCGAGCCGCTCGCGGAGGGCGGCGAATCTCTCGCGGAGGGCGGCGAGTCTTTCGCGGAGGGCGGCGAAACTCTCGCGGAGGGCGGCGAGCCGCCCCTAAAGAGTAGCGAATCGCTCGCGAGCGTTCGTGTAAATCTCACGTTAGTCATTAGAAATTAAGGAGTTATGAAAGATTACACCTCTGAGAAAGATTCAGAGTTCCTTGCTTGGAGCGGAAATCGCGCATAAGGTTGCGGAAATCTCGCATAAGGTTGCGGAAACTTCGCATAAGGTTGCGGAAACTTCCGGTGTGGTTGGCGGAAGTTTTGAGAATTTTGCCGGAAATTTCGGGAATAAGGGATGTGAGGGACTTTAGGGAATTTAGGAACTCAAGGGATTTGGGTGGCTCGCGTTGAGGTTTCTTGAGCAAATTCCGGGGCAATTCTTTGGGCGGCCTCCCTTCTGTCCCGGAAGTCCCAACTATTCCTTTTTATTGCTCTCATTGGCGTTGTAAGTTAGAATCTTGTCGAAAGAATGCGTGTCGGCTTTTGCGGTCTTCGATGACTTGGCGGATTATGTCGTCCAAACGATATTGCGGATTCCAGCCAATCAGAGTTTTCGCTAATTCTGTCGAGGGAACGCGGCGTTGCATGTCGTCGAATCCCGCGCCGTACGCTTCATCGTAGGGAACGTATTCAAGCTTTGAGGAGGAACCGCATAATTCAATCACCCGCTTTGCCAGATCGACAATACGGATTTCTTCATCGGAACCAAGGTTCACGACTTTTCCGATTGCCTCGCGGGAATCCTTTATTGCCGCGAGTCCTTTCACCACGTCAAATACCGAACAGAAACATCGCGTTTGTTCGCCGTTCCCATAAACCTGGACGGGGCGATTTGACAAAGCCGCATCTGCGAATCGCGGGAGTACCATGCCGTATTGCGCCGCTTGACGCGGTCCGACCGTGTTGAAAAGCCGCACAATGTAAACCGGCAACGCGCTTTGATAATAATGAGCCAACACGAGAAATTCATCAAGGAGTTTTGCGGCGGCGTACGCCCATCGGCGTTTGCACGACGCGCCCAACGTGATATCTTCTTCTTCCTGAAACGGCACTCGCTCTGATTTTCCGTAAACTTCACTTGTGGACGTCAGCAACATCGGGCGGCGATACTTCGCGCATAATTCGACAACGAAATCCGTCGTGCGGACAATCCTCTGAATGATTTCGACCGGTTTTTCAATAATCAATTTCACGCCGACTGCGCTTGCCAAATGATACACAAAATGCGCTCGCGGAATTTCCTCCTGCATCAACCGTTCTTCTTCGACGGACGCGATGAGAATTTTGAAATTCGGATTCGACTCGTGACGTGCGATATTTTCCCAACGTCCGGTGGATAAGTCGTCGATGACCGTGACATGACTCCCCTGTTCAAGAAGCGAATCGGTCAAATGCGAACCGACAAATCCCGCGCCGCCTGTAATGAGAAAATTCTTTTGCATGATATTATGATCTTCTAACTTGATGAATGAAACGATATTCGGATGTTGCTCAAACTCATCCTTCGCTATTTTTTGCCGTGAACTTATAGCGCATTTTTAAAAAGCGTTTCCATTTCTTTGATGCTTAAAGCACGGTTCCAGATACGAAATTCGTCGATATCGGCGTTCAGTTTGGATTGATACGTTTTCGTTCCGTCTTGACCGATATTCCATAACAACAGTGTATTGATGTTGCCATCCAAGCGTCCGAAACTCTTTCCGAGATTTTCATCAATCAGACTTTCACTCCCCCAGAACAGCCGCCCGTCAGGACTGCCGGCAAAAAGAACGGCGTTGCCCTGACGATTTACTGTAACGGCACAAAACCACCATTCATTTTGCGGCAGGAAAATCTGTTTCACATCAACACGAAGTTTAGTGTCGTCGGCAATGTTGAATCCGATAATGTTGCCGTTATTTGAGGGTAAAGGATTGACAAAGAAACAACATCCGGGGTTTTGACCGGACGACCAATCTTTGTTACTGATAAGAACCGGATCGCCTTCCTGAACAATCGGTAATCGCGTCCAAAACGCAATCGAAAAATTTCCATCCGTTCCAAACTGTAACGATTCAGGATTGCCAAGCGTTACGAATTGCGGTTGTTCGCCTTGACGAATTTTGAGATAGCCGTTATGTTTGCCGTCGGCGGATTCCGGTTTTGCGCCATGATTTCCAACCGAAATAGACGCAGCTTTATTGGAGACCTTGTTTTCAAAATCCCCATCGAACGGGAGGTAAACAAGTAAACCGTCTTCGATTGACTTATTTGCAACAGGAACAGTTTTTGCCGTTCCCCGAACCGAACCGTCAATCAAGCCGTCTTCTTTCATTTGTGCAACATCAAACCCGAAATGATTCAAAACGGTCGCAGCCGCATCAGCGTCGCACGGCTGTCCTTCCATTTCACCCGACACAACATTTTGACCGGAAACGAAGAACGGAATAGTAAAATTGTCTGCCCGCATCGGACCATGTCCGCTGACCCAGCCGCCATGATCCGAAGTAATAACAACTAACCAATCCTCATTGGCAAAAGTTGTTCGTTGGCGTATTGAGTTCAGAACAGTACCGAGCCAACCGTCAATTTCCTCAATGCAAGCAATATATTCCTTATGTTTCTGACCGGGCGGACAATAGCCGCCGCTATGACCAATATGATCCGGTAGGTCAATAAAATACAACATAGCGTCAATATCTGTTCCTTTTTTCCAGTGTTCGCTTTCGTAGGAGCCGCCAAGGATTTTCGGAACATGTTTTGCGTTATTTTGATCGCTATCGCAAAGAACGAGATCGCACGGATTGTTTTCCGAAACGAGAATTTTATCCGGCTTCCATGAAAACACAAAAGCCGTCTTTTTGTCAGCGTATTTTTCCTTGATTCGCGTTAGGTAATTTTTATACGTTGCACTGGCGTTGGTTTTGTTATAGTTGTCGTACAAATCGTTGTTTGGAACTTTTGTTTTTGTAGGAGTTGCGCCGACGGCAATGGAGGCGTGATTGGGTCCGCTAATGGTTGGGGCGTCTTTAACGGTGTGAGCGGTCAACGACCACGCCCCATGATAACCGGTCGCCCAATCGCCGCTACAAACCGAATCGAAATTCGGAGTTTTAGCCATGAGCATGACGTCGCTTCTGGCTCCGTCAAGCATAATGACCAACGATTTTGGTACATGCTCTGCATAAACTGAAGTTACAGTAACTACAGAAACAAACAACGATAAAGCAAAACATCTGCACATAAAGTCAACCTTTCAAATAAAACGGAAACGATGAATCGTTTCGGATTTCGGCATATTTTACTGAAACAGTTTACAAGCCATCACCCCAATAACAATCTCATTTTTTATTTCCTTATTACTTTTTCCAAAAACGAAATGATAAGAGACTGTAAAATATCACAAAGCTTTGGTCCGTCTAAATGATATTATACACCAATTCGGCGTCAAAATAACCTTCCCTTGTTATGATTTGTTGGTCGGGGGGTATTTATGCTCATTACACTTGACCTTTCGGTTTTCACTAAATAGGAATCCGGTTGGATCTCCGTTCATAAAACTAAAAACGCAAGTGTAATAAGTGTATTTTAACATTCTACGGAATTATTCGTTATCGTGATTCTAAACATAAATCTTACGTTCATTTTGTAAACTGAAGAGATTTATGGGCGTTTTGATTCATTGCCGTTAATAGAACCCAACGCTCCCCAAACGCCGTAAACGCTTTCACCGGAACGTTCGATAGCGGCGTCCAAACTCATTCCTTCGGATTGGATTGTTTCTGAAACAAATGAAACGGACGCGTCTCCCCAACCGACATTCACTCCGCCGGAATGATAACTGGTCGGAGGAAGGAGCGCAGCTTCGTTATTGGCGCTATCACGATTGGTAATATTTCCTGATGTACTGCACGACGGACTGTTGGGCGGAAGAATCGTTTGAAATTTCACGGAAATCGCTCCCCAATACGAAAAAAAATGGTCGTGAGTTGCCGTTTTTTTACCACCGGAAAGATCGTACAAACCATTAGCAGCGACTCTGTTTAAACAATCTTGCGGAATCATGGTTGCATTGGCTGTTCCGTTTCGGCTTGGAATATCCGTACCAATCTGTGCAATAACCGAACCTTTAATCATTCCTGCCAAGCGATCATTATTTGTACATCGTTCACTAAGAAAAACCGTGTTACTGGTTCCATCAGTAATGGATGAAAAATTCCGTACTTTATAAACAGGAAATGCAGAACGTTTATTATCTCGGTTACGCCTAACCGCATTACCCGCGTAGGCATTTTCTGCAAAACCATCCAAAACAAAAGAAGGCATAAAATCTCCTTCCGAGAAACAATAATTGGCAATACCGTGAGTGGAATTTGCTTTTCTGGTGTTGTAACCGTCGGATGGACAACAAAGAATTGATACGGGAGCGCCGAACCATTCCGACCATGCAGTACGGTCGCCATCGACATTCCCAACAGAAGTATCGCCGACTTTCACTCTAGTCGTTGCAGCGGTCAAAGCGCTGTAACGGTTTTGCATTTCAAGGAACGGCATCAAGGGAACGTGAGGTGAATAGCGGTACAGACTGGTTGTATTCAGCATCATTAACCCAAATGGCGGGAAAACCTGATGCGTGTCGTGGTAGTTGTGTAACGCCAATCCGACTTGTTTGATCTGATTGGTACAGGTCATTCTCCTTGCGGCTTCACGAGCCATTTGAACTGCCGGAAGTAAAACCGCAATCAAAATTCCGATGATTGCAATCACCACAAGCAATTCGACCAGCGTAAACGCGCGGCGCAGTTTTTTCCAAATTGGGAACATGATCAAATAATTGTACATAATGTAAACTCCTTACATAAAATGGTGAAACAGAATTGAGTTTGAAAAAATGATGCAACAATACGGACAGAGAAACAAACACTATCCGCGCAATATATGAGCAGGCACGATAGTATTACGGAAGAGAAACCGATTCTTTGCCGTTGATCGACCCCAAAGCTCCCCAGATACCGTAGGGCGATTTTCCGGCTTGATGATTATTCAGTACGCGGTTTTCTGTGCCATACTCAATAGAATCACTTACGAACTTCACCGCACCATCGCCAAGACCGACATTCACTCCGCCGCTGTGGTAACTTGTCGGAGACGCTAAAACTGTCATGGTACGTACTTGACTATACGAACCAGGCGAGGCGCAGGACGGTGCGTTCGGAGGGAGAATGGTATGGAAACGTGTTGATATCATTCCATAATAACCGTACCATGAACCTTGTCCGGCATAAGCTTTTTCGCCGCCGCTTAAATTGTAGGTATTGCCGGTTCCTTTTTTCGCCATACAGACGCTGGGACCGCTGGTTAACGTGAGAGCGGTAGTTCCCCATAAAATTCCGCCGCGAATCGAGTTTTCTTCCGAAAGATCGGTAACATTGTTGGAATTTAAATCTGCCGCTGGACCGGTACAACGCTCACTTGTGAAAATCGTATTACTTAATCCGTCAAGAATGGTGGAAAAATTTAACGGCATGGAATTAGCAAATTTTACAAATGCCGTTCGGGTATTGGATGCGTACGCATCCCCCATATAGTCTCCCTCGGAGTAGCAATAATTAGTTGCGGTACAAGGTCGGGAATTTTCCGTGCGCTGATAACTGTTACGAGTCTTGGGATCGGAAGGACAGCATAACGTTGCGATTGGATCAACAAACGTACTGCATGCCGGATTAGAAGCATTATCTTCGAGCCGCTCTTCCCAAGGTTCGAGTTGAAAGCCGGTCGTTGCAAGGTCATTCCAACGAGATTGTTGTTCGTAAAACGGCAACAAGGCAACGTGGGGAGTGTAATCGTGGGAACGTGAACCGCCGCCACCGTGAGGCGGGATTAAATTGTACGTATCGTGGTAATTGTGGATCGCAATCCCCAATTGTTTTAAGTGGTTCACACATTGAGACCTGCGTGCCGCTTCGCGCGCGGCTTGAACGGCGGGTAAAAGTAACGCAATCAAGATTCCGATGATCGCAATCACAACAAGAAGTTCGACAAGCGTAAACGCCCTGCGAACAAAAGATTGTCTTCCAAAACGGGCAGAAATGCTCGCAATAATACGGGCAAAAAAGAGGGAAGTCGCACGTAAAATTTAGCTTTCTAGCCATTTTACGTACCCCCCCCCCCCGACATATTTTGATATAATCCAAGAAAATCAAACGCTCTGTTTAGCTTTTTCATCGCTGAAACTCCTTCATTCTAAGTTGTTTTGAAATGGAT
>JAIRYX010000240.1 GCA_031267635.1 Planctomycetaceae bacterium | reverse complement strand
CCAAAACAAAACTAAAAAATGTAGCCAACAAATCAAAAACAAAAAATTGACGTAAACACTAAAGTATCAATAACTTACAGTGGAAACTCTTGTTTGATTGAAAAGGAAATTCCGTTTTAGATCAGAGATTGTTACACAAACAATTGCATGAACAACAAGGGAATAAGGGCGCATAGTGGGGAGGCAATTTGAGCTACTAAGGGAATTTTATAAATGAAGGCGGCAATAATAATATTTTCCGCTAAAATTGATGGTAACTATTCAGTTGCCCGGTATGGATTAGACCTTTTCTCTAACTTCACATCAGGTTATTTAGGCAAAACAAGTGAATACAAAATAACTGTTTTTTGAATAGTGTTCGGTCTATTGATAGGGTTAGAGAAAAGGTCTTATGTAGAACTCATGTTATGCATGAGCGACCAAAGCGTATTCCACCCAAAGGAAGGTAAACAGTTTTTCACAATGATTCCAGTCAAGGGCGGAAAAACTGTTGTTCGTTTCCTGAATGTTCATCGCTCATGCGTAAATAACCCTATTTCAGACGGACTGAAGATTCTACGTAACCTGATTTATAATTAATATAAATAATTCGGGAAAGCCCCCGGCGGCTTTCGGTAAAGACCACGGAACCTTCGACGGCTCCGGGGTATACCCCAACGGCTTTGAATTATAATCCAGACGATTAGACAAAGAACTTCTTTTGACGGCTTGTTTAATTAGCGTGCGTAACATGAGTGGCTAAAACGGAAATTCCGTTTTAGCTTTTTGTGTCCTGTAGAGCGTCGTAACCTTCTTCGCCGGTGCGAACTTTGACGACGTTTTCTACATCGTACACGAATATCTTGCCGTCGCCGATGTTTCCGGTGTAAAGGACTTTCTTTGCGGTTTCCACGACCAAATCCACCGGCACTTTGCAGACGACTACTTCAACACGGACTTTCGGCAAAAGTTGAATGTCAATCGGAACGCCTCGATAATACTCGCTACTCCCTTTTTGCATTCCGCATCCCATAACCTGCGTGACAGTCATACCGGTTACTTCAATATCGCCGAGAGCTTTCTTGAGTTCCTCAAATTTGCTTTGGCGGAAAATCATTGTCACTTTGGAAATCTTCGGACGATTCGGATTCACCGGTTTGGGAGTTGTTGTTGCGGTAGAAGCCGGAACGGTTTTCTTGGCGACTGTTATCGCCTGCGAAACCGGTACTTTTCCTTCATCATGTGCGGTTACGCCGAGAAGCTGATCGTTGATTGTAAAATCAGCATAACTGCTCGCCAAGCCGTGCTCGGTGATGTCCAAACCTTCGATTTCTTCCGTTGCCGGAACTCGCAAGCCGATTGTCAATCTGATCACGTTGAAAATAATGAGCATAGTAACAGTTACCCACGCCGCTACCGCTACAACGCCAATGACTTGTGTTAGTAAAAGATTGATCTCACCACCGTAAGCCAAACCGCCATCTAATGCCAGTATGCCGACCAGAAGAGTTCCAATCGCACCGCAAACGCCGTGAACCGCAACCGCGCCAACCGGATCGTCTACTTTGAGAACTTTGTCAATAAATTCTACCGCAAAAACAACAGCAATACCGCAAATCATTCCGATAATCGCCGATCCCGCAGGAGAAACGGCATCGCAACCGGCAGTAATGCCGACCAGACCGGCAAGCGCACCGTTGAGAGTCATGGAGACATCCGGTTTTCCGTAACGCAACCAAGTCACAATCATCACGGTACATGCCGCAACCGCCGCCGACATGTTAGTCGTAACAAAGATAGAACTTGCAAGAGAAATATTGTCGCCCGACATGCTCACGGTAGAAGCGCCGTTGAATCCAAACCAACCGAACCAAAGAATGAACACGCCTATCGCACCAAGAGCGAGGTTACTTCCGAGAATCGCCTTCGGCTTGCCGCCTTTGTTGTATTTTCCGATACGGGGGCCGAGCGTTGCCGCTCCGATAAACGCGGAAATTCCGCCGACCATGTGAACGACTGTCGAACCGGCAAAATCATGAAAACCGCGTTCCGCCAACCAGCCGCCACCCCATGCCCAGTGACCGGAAACCGGATAAATGACTGCGCTGATCACTGCGCTGTAAATACAATAAGCAGAAAATTTGGTACGTTCTGCCATTGCTCCCGAAACGATTGTCGCGGCAGTAGCGCAAAAGACCGTTTGGAAGATCAGAAACGCCATAAGCGGAAAAGAATCTCCTCGGAAAGAATAGTCCTTTTTAATCATTGGGTCAATCCACCCGAAAAAAGAACTAATGACATTATTTCCGTCAGCATCTACAGACAGAAAACCACCAAACATGATTCCGAATCCGATGATCCAGAATAACGGGGTTCCAATACTGAAATCCATCAGATTTTTCATCACGATGTTTCCCGTATTTTTCGCTCGCGTAAAACCGGCTTCAACTGCGGTGAAACCTGCCTGCATAAAAAACACCAACGCCGCTCCAAATAACACCCAAAGCGTGTCTACTGATGAAAAATTTGCCGCAACTTCGGCGGCTGTTTCTGTTGCTTCGCCTGGCTCTTGCGCAAAAAGCAACGACGGTAATTCAAACGGCAACAACATCTCGTAAGCTCCTTTTCAGTTTCTTCATTTTGTGCCAAGAAATCTCTCTTGATGGAAGAGAATTTCCGATTTTTAATTCGGGAAAAGATCAAAAACTCTTTTGATCGACATTCAAACAATTCCCAAAACATTCTTATTTTTTTCTCTTATGCACCTTTCATACCAAAAAAAATAATAAAAACAGTTTTTTATAACTCATTGAAATTTAAAGAGATACGGCTAGAAACACAAAACGTAAAGAAAGAAAAATTTCGTGAATATACAAATTTGTAGCCATAGAAATACAAAACGACAATTATGTAGGATTTGTTTTCTAATAGGAAAGAAAGTTTTTCTATACCTTACGCAGGCAAGATTTTATAGTTTTGGAATTCTGGCTTTATGAGGGTTACTACTTCTTCTTTATATTGTTGATCAATTTGTTCCAGGCAATCGTTGATTCCTTGTTTGAACTGTTCGAAGGTTTCATAATAAACGTTATACAAGCATTTCTTTTTCACGAATTTCCAAAGCCATTCGATCAAATTCAAGTTCGGCGAGTAACAAGCTGTGCATAAATAACATATCAACTATTATTTTAATTCTTTGTTGCTGACTTTCATTCCTTTTTTATATTGCTTGTTATCTTCGACGCAACGCACGCTCAATCCCGTTTCTGTTTTTGTGTTGCTGATCAAGTTCACAACCGTTGCTCTGTCCACCAAGGGACGACCTCGCCAGTTCTTACTA
>JAIRYX010000191.1 GCA_031267635.1 Planctomycetaceae bacterium | reverse complement strand
CTCTGTTATTCCAACTCAAAACGCCGATTTAACGGAACATAAGATTCATCGAAACGGACAAACTGCAAAGGTTCTTCGGGATTGCGTTTGTCGATGCAAATAGCAATATTGCCGTCGAGAAGATCGTCCAGAAAATGACCGACAATCATTGCTCGCCATCCATGAGCCAATTTTAATGGAGTTTGAGAGTCGTGGATTCCAAAACGGGAAGCGATCATATCGTGAACATCGGTTTGCGTTGCCACGACATTGACCGCAATGCCGTTTTGATGACATAACATGGCGAGACCGGAATAAAGAAGCTGCACCATTTGCGTATAAGATTTTGTTTTGAGACGGACGATTGGTTCGGGAAGTTCGGATTCGTCGCACTCAAGCCCCGCGAGAATTGCGGCGGAGATTTCCGGTAAATGCCGCAGAATATCTTTTCGCTGCATACCGCGAATCGCTGAAATACGTAGAGGATCGGGCGATTTACGACGCGCCAGTTCGAGAATCAAATCGTCCCGCAACAATAATCCCGGTGCGATATTATATTTTCGCGTAACGGCGTCGCGCCAACACCAAAGTTCTCGGACAATCGCCAATTCACGTCGCGGAAGATTATTCACTCCTGCCAACACTCGCCATCGCGGGGTCTGAAAATCCCGCGCCAAGCGTACAAGAATATCGTGAATTTCATTTTGATACCACAGCATGCGCTGAAGCTCCGCTAATTTTTTTTTCAATCGTTTGGTCAATGGATTGAGATAACGCACGTCGTTGAGAGCATAATCAATTTGTCGCGGACTGAGTGGTCGCCTTGCCCAATCCGTTCTCGTTTCCGCTTTGGGAATGCTGATTTGCAAATAACGCGAAAGCAACGCGCCGAAAGAACTCGGATACTCTTCTCCGACAAATCCCGCCGCAAGCTGCACATCGAACACTTTTTCCGGCACGCAACCAATCGCACGATGGCAAAATTCCATCTCGCTACGGCACGCATGAACAAGCACCTCGTGTTCAGAATTGCAAAGAAATTCCCAAAACGGAGTCAAATTTTCGAGCGTTTGCGGATCGATAATCGCGAGGACGCCTTCAGCGGCGATTTGTATCAAACAAAGTTGCGATTGATATTTTTTTTCCGCAATAAATTCAGTGTCCAGCGCAATCCAAGGCGAGTCGCCGATATGGCGAATCAACGTAGTCAATTCATGGGGACGTGTAACAGAAATATAAGTCAAAATTTAATACTCATTCGTTGACTTGATCGGAAAGCCAATCAAGGTAATTCTTTTCGCCGTCAATAATCGGCAACATAACAATTTGCGGACATTCATAAGAATGCATTTGTCGGACAGCATCGCGGATGGCAGGAAATCGTTTGTGCGTCGTTTTTATGACGCAAAGCCATTCGTTGCCGGTTTCGATTCCTCCTTTCCATCGGTAGATACTTGTGATAGGGAAAACATGAACACATGCCGCTAAATGTTTTTCAACAACAGCCGTCGCAATTTTTCGCGCTTCTTGTTCGTCGCCGCAAGCGGTTTGAATCTCGACAAATAGACCAAGTGATTCTGATGGCATGATTGCTCCGCTTGTGTTCTAAATAGTTTTCAAATTCTTACCAAACAAAAGTCTTTTTAAAATATAATCATTATTATGACAGTTTCAAGATGGGAGCGATTTTAAAAACAAACGTAACTATTCAGTCGATCAAACCACATAAATCCGTACCGGACAACCGGATCTCAAACCGAATTTTACGATATAACGACAGCAGTGAAAACAGAAATTTCAAGTGCAATGAGTACACAGTCAATTTTACCGGAAAATATTATTATTTCAGCCCTTATTTATAATATTCCCTTAGTAGCCCCAAAATTGCACCCCAAGATGCGCCATTAGTCCCTTATTTTTCGTTCAAGTTTTTTTGGTAACACTCCACCATCTAAAAAATAAGGGCTGAAATAGTACAGTCTTTCGAGTGCGGGTAACTCTACAGTTGCAAAGTGCGGATTTATTGAGTTTGGACAACTGAATAGTTACAAATAGACTTTACAAAACGGCTGTTCGCGAAAAAACGATTACTCACACGATTGCTATTAGATGCAAAAAATAGAAAACGAGCAAAAAAAACACTCCGTTTGCGAGAGTTTTTTGCTCGTTTTCATGAATATTCACTTCAATTGCCTACTGACTCATGTTACGCATGAACTATCATAACTATTCAGCCGATCCAGCCAAATAAATCCGCACTGAGCGTCTGAATAGTTATCCGAAAGATTTTACTATTGCAGCCCTTATTTATCAAGTTTCCTTTAGTAGCCGACATAGCCCCCCAATCGCGCCCTTATGTTTTAGGTCATGGATTGTTACCAAACCAAATGGAACGAAACATAAGGGAATAAGGGCGTATGTTGGTGCGATTCGGGCTGCTAAAAGGGAATTTCATAAATAAGGGCGGCAATAATAAGTATGTTCCGGTAAAATTGACGGTAACTTTTCCGTTGTCCTGTACGGATTTATTTGGTTGAGCGATTGAATAGTTACGTTTCCTGAATGTTAATCGCTCATGCGTAAAATGAGCTATTGATTTGATCTTTTTACCATGAGCTTCACACATGAATTCAGACGCTATGATTAAATGTGCTGCTTCTATCCGATAGACGTTTCGTTACTGCGCGGCAACTGCCTTATTCACGCATTTACTGCGTTTTTAGCAAATTCGCGACATTGCTCAAGGTCTTTTTCGGAAGGCGTTTCGTTGACAATCAGCGATTCGACGACAAGACTGACTCCCGCGTTGGTCATGCGTTGTGTCCAGTCGCGCATCCATTGACCGTCTCCCCAGCCGTAAGAGCCGAAAAGACCTAATTTCTTTCCGGTAATTTTTTTTTCGATGTTGTCGATGAACGGTTCAAACTCGGTTTCTTCGAGCGTCTCGTCGCCCATTGACGGACAACCGAACAAGATAACATCGGCATTCAGCACGTCCGACTCGCCGGCTTTGTCTACCGACAACAGCGTTACTTCCGCGTTTGCCGCTTCCGCTCCTGTTTTAATCGCTTTTGCCATAACTTCCGTGTTGCCGGTTCCGCTCCAATAAATAATGGATACTTTCATTGTTTGACTTTCTATTCAGTGAGGGTGTTCATTAAAATTTGTTTAACTTTGTGAGACAACGTTTCGTTTTTTTCCGTCAACGGCTTGATTTGCGTTTGATGCGGTTTATCGTGATGGAGTCCGCAAAGACAATTCGCGCATCGGCTTTTACAATTGCAAGTCTCACGATGCGTCGGTACGGATGGGACTTTCACCGTCGTTGGGGAATGTTCGATAACAAGGTTATTGGGGCTCATGGTTTTCCACCTCAAAAACGGGTTGATGTTACTGAATTTGAATTGCAAAAAGTTTACATTTCAAAACTTTTGCTATTATTTCAGCAAATTTAACGTTGTCAAGCGGATAGAGAAAAAATTTTTTACATTTCCGCAAATGGTGATATTTATATTGTCACATGTTGGAACAATGAATACATTAATCTCATTTTTATCTAATTTTCCGAATAAAACAACCATCGTGTCACTTCCTATTGATAATGTTTCAATCCGGCGAATAGATACGCAAAATATTTGTTTTTTCAGATGATGCACGCCATGCGTCATTCTCTAATAAAAATTCCAATCTTGGCGTCAACCGAAAAAAACTAAAATTTTTGTCTGGATGACGATTGAGATAGATTTCAAAAAATTGTCGTAAAAATATTTTAAAGTTTTTTAAAAATCAACAAAAAAAATTTTTCAATATCTTCGTCTGCTGTAAGTTTAGCAATCAAAACAAAATACAAAAGTTGGATTGAGTCAAACTTCAAAAATTTTTTCAAGAAAACGCAAAGTTGACCGCTTGCAGTTATTGGATGCCTTGTTAAAATCCTGATTGTTTTGTGTGTGAAACTTTTTTTGGAAACAATAGCTACATACAAAAATCAACAAACATAAAAGAATGGAACATTGTTTTGTCAACAAAGTTCCGTTCAAAAACAATTAACTTTCAATTAAGAAAATTAGAAAGAGAGTTTTAAATGCGCTCAACGCTCAACGCTCAACGCTCAACGCTCAACGCTCAACGCTCCTAGGCGAGTTGCGTTAATTCGGAAAATCGCCTTTACGCTTGTCGAATTGCTGGTGGTCATCGCGATCATCGGAATCTTGATCGCGCTGTTGTTACCGGCGGTTCAAGCGGCAAGAGAAGCCGCACGAAGAATGCAATGTGCCAACCACCAGAAACAGTGGGGATTGGCGTTGCACAACTATCACGACGCTCATCGGGCGTTTCCGCCGAACGGCATCAAAGAGGCAGCGGTTGCGGCGGACGGAACGACCACCACCGGTGACGGCGGTCCCGGTGTGTTGCCGCGTCTCCTGCCGTTTATTGAACAGGTGGCTCTTGAGTCGTCGTTCGATTACTCGCAAGGGGTATTCGGTGCTAGAAGCGGCGTTAATTCGTATTATACGCCGCTGGCGAATATCAAGTTGAATATATTAAACTGTCCGAGCGATGGTTATCAAGGCGAAGAAAGAGACCTTCACGGTACAATGACTGTCGGCGGAAGTTATGTGATTTGCACCGGTTCGGGAACCGGCAATAATTCATTGATGGATTCCGCCAAGACGGGTGATACGAATTACAACGACGGATTGTTCTATCTCAGTTCCAAAACACGGATGGCAACAATGGCAGACGGAACGAGTAACACAATGATTATATCCGAAGGATTGTACGGACAAGGATCCAGCGGAATTAGCACGTCAACCGGTTCCGCCAGATCGAAAATTTATCAACGGACATATCTGTCAGGTGGCGGAACCATTGCTAATGATATGGATATTGCGGCGTTTTCCGCTACGGCAACTGGCGGACGCGGCGAACATTGCACTTTCTGGCTTCCTGCCCGCGCGACATATATGACTTTCAACGCCTACCTCACACCAAATCGAAAAGATGCGGGTGATATTTGGGATCAAACGGAAGCATATACTGTCGGATCTTCTTCAAACGGCAGACAACACTTGTTTGTTGCCGCGCGAAGTGAACATACCGGTGGCGTAAACGTTACATTCGGCGACGGCAGTGTCCATTTTGTCAGTGATAGCGTCAACGTTGACACATGGCGCGGAGCGTCCACGGTGAACGGCGGCGAAGTCACTTCATTCTGACTTTCTTTTGATTGAGATTGAACAATGTTTTTTCGGCAGGATGACAAAATTGATAGGATGTGATGTTTATTCATCCTGCCGGAAAACTTTTATAATAAGGCAAAATTTCAGGACTTTCCTGCCGTTAAATTCATTTGATAGACGGTTCGGATAAATTTCATAAAATTGTCATAAAAGTATTTCAAAGTTTTTTAAAAATCAACAAAAAAATTTTTTCGACATTTTCACCTGCTGTAAGTTTAATAGCCAAAACAAAATACAAAAGTTGGATCGAATCAAACTTCAAAAAATTTTCAAGAGAACATAAAAACTGACCGCTTGCAGCCATTGAATACTTTGTTAAAATTTCGATTGTTTTGTATGTGAAACTTTTTGAGACAACAAGTTACATGCAAAAATTTAACAAACAGAGTAATGGAACGTTGTTTTGTCAACAAAATTTCCGTTCAAAAAAACAATTCACTTTCAATTAGAAATTAGAAAGAGGGTATTTAAATGCGCTCAACCGCTCAACCGCTCAACCGCTCAACCGCTCATAAGCGAGTTGTGCTAATTCGGAAAATCGCATTTACGCTTGTCGAATTACTGGTAGTCATTGCGATCATTGGAATTTTGATCGCGTTGTTACTGCCGGCAGTTCAGGCGGCGCGCGAAGCGGCAAGAAGAATGCAATGTGCCAACCACCAGAAACAATGGGGATTGGCGATACACAATCACCACGACGCTTATAACAAGCTGCCGCCGCATGGTTTGAAGTATGCCAAGGGAAACAACGTCATTAAAAACTACGAAGGGACGAGCGCTCTGTCGCGGGTGTTGCCTTTCATTGAAGCGGCAAATGTTTCCAACGGCTACGATTTTTCGCAAGCCTATTTTTGGGGAACTGGTTCATCAACCAATCCTTATTACAATGATTTGAAAAAAATTTACTTGAATATTTTTGTGTGTCCAAGCGATAGCGAAATTCCGCATGGCGCGGGAGATAATATTGCTCCCGTAAGTTATCTCGTTTGCACCGGTTCTGCAACGGGACAACACGCTCGTTTTCAACCGGATGTCGTTACGGATAGTTACCGCACAGACGGTGCGTTTTATCTCGGCAATAACTCATCCGCAGCGGAAGATATGAAAGGGAATATCGGTTTAGAGGCAATGACGGACGGAACAAGCAATACAATGATTCTTTCCGAAGGGCTTTACGGCGGGAACATTCAAGCGAGCCAAGACCTCAGTGGAATGTCAGCGTCGGGTCGCAGTCAAGTATATCAGCGTATTATTTTTGATTACGATACGAGAGGTTCTGACGCCGGAGGAGATACGGTAGATTACGATTGTGATATGGTTACGTATTCGGCAAGCAGAACCCATGCTGGAACAAAACAAGAACGTTGCGAGGGTTGGCTATTTGTACGTTGGGGTTGCACTACCTATTCCGGATATTTAACCCCCAATCAAAAAAATGCCGGTAATTATTGGGCAAAGACCGGCGCGAAGAAAATTGCATTTCTCGGCGCGCGAAGTCAACACACCGGTGGCGTGAATGTCGGATTCGGCGACGGTAGTATTCATTTTGTGAGCGACAGCGTTAACGTTGACGTCTGGCGCGGAGCGTCCACGCTGAACGGCGGCGAAGTCACTTCGCTTTGATTGAAAGAAAATTATTAAGGCAGGCGACCATTCGCCGAACGGTCGCGTCGGTAATCGCCGACAGAAACTATGCAAACCGTGCATCAACAACGCTCTTGCCATAAGGGCGGGAATATGTTTCGGCAGGAAATATATTCCGGGGGGAAAGGTCATAAAACGTAGAGTGTAAAGTATTTTGATTCACGTTTTTATCTTTATATTTTACGATGATTTTGACTAATTCCCCTTTGTTTTTTATTAACATAAAGAAATTTTAATGAAGGAGTCAGGTTTCAGATTCCAGACGTTCGTTTTGTTTTCAATACGCGGGAGTATTGAAATACTAGACGTATTATGATGGATAATTTTAACGAAAATATTTTCTATTTTTACCTTTATTTTTCAGCTCCTTTAGTAACTAACGACACAACAAACTTGTACCCTTGTGCTTTTATTCTCTCTCATAAGGGCGCAAGTTGAAATGGAATTTTGTGCTAAAGTTACTTTTAAATAAATAGTAATAGCAAAACCTTTCAATAAAATTGTAAACAGAGTAACGTTATAACGCTGGAATCTGAAACCTGATTCCTACAACCTCAACTTGAAACCTGATGAAACTTCTGTTTTTTTTCGCTGTTTCCTTGTTTTTTACCGCATTGGCATTTGCCCAACCGGATTTATCGAAGCCGTTGGGAAAAACGATTGCCGATACCGGTTCGGAATTTTACCGTTTTGAAACGTTTCGTATGGATTCGGAAGACGGCGAGCGGCATTATAAAATAACGGTCGGGATTCCTAAAACGCAAAAGCCAGAATCCGGTTTTCCTGTGATTTATTTATTAGACGGAAATTCTGCAATTGCTGCGATGAATGAAAGAATGTTTTCGGAAATCGCAAAAAAAGAATTACCGGTAATCGTTGCAATTGGTTACGAAACGCCGTTGCGGTTCGATGTTGTCGCCAGAGCGTTTGATTATACTCCGCCCACGCTTGACGGTTCGGAATCAATGGCGGAAAAAGAGCGAGGACGAAAAGGAGGCGGCGCAGATATTTTCGCCGAATTCATCGAGAAAAAAATCAAACCGCGTGTGGAATCGTTTGTTTCTATTGACCGAAAACGCCAAACCATTTGGGGACATTCTTACGGCGGGTTATTTGTATTGAACACATTGTTCAAACATTCGAAAATGTTTCAACATTATTTTGTGGCGGATCCGTCGCTGTGGCGGGAAACTGAAACGATTTTGAACATGGAAAAAACTTTTATCGAGAAAGAAAAAGAAACGGAACTTCGGCTTGTTATCGCGGTTGGAAATAATAACGGCAAAAGAGATAACGAGCGAGTTTTACAGCGTCAAAACAGTGCGATTCCGCCAAATTCTGCGAGTGATATGTCGCATCGTCTCGTTGACGTTTTAAAAAGTTCGGCGTTTCAAACGTTTGACGGTTTAGGTCACGGCGAAGTTTTTACGGCGTCCATAGAACCAGCGATCCGGTTTTGTGTGCAAACGGAAAATTTTGATAGTCAACAAAATGGTCGAAAGCCGTAAATCATTAGCGTAGCACAAATCACTACGTTAGCATTACGAATCTTTGCTCTTCAGGATGTGCGTTACATCTTGCAGTCATTTCAGCTTGGATTCAACATTACACATTTCAATTAACAACAAATGATAAAATTTCAAACAATTCGGCGTGTCTTTTACGAAATTCACCTGTGGCTTGGAGTCGTCAGCGGGATAATTGTTTTCCTCGTCTGCCTGAGCGGTGCATTACTTGTGTTCCGCGAAGAAATCAACCGGTTCATTGATCCGGGCAAACATTATGTGAGTGTTCCCGCCAACGGGCAACGAATGGCAATGGATGAACTCATCGCCAAAGTCGAATCCCAAAATCCCGGAATGAAAGTAACTTCACTCACTATTCCCGAAAAATCCAATCGTACGATTGTTGTCTCGCTTTCACGTCCTTTTGCCGAAGGGGAACGCGGCGGTTTCGGCGAGCGCGGCGCCGGTGGTCCCGGCGGCGAAGGTAGCCCCCGACCTGAAGGCAATGCCGGGGAACGCAGACAACGTGGCGAAGGCGGCGATTCCGGCAGCGAACGCGGAACTCGACCTGAAGGCAATGTCGGGGAACGCAGACAACGTGGCGAAGGCGGTACCGGTAGCGAACGTGGAACTCGACCTGAAGGCAATGCCGGAGAACGCAGACAACGCGGCGAAGGCGGCACCGGCAGTGAACGCGGAACTCGACCTGAAGGCAATGTCGGAGAACGCAGACAACGCGGCGAAGGCGACTCCAGCAGCGAACGCGGAACTCGACCTGAAGGCGGTTTTGCTCAACGTGGTTCTGGCGCTCCTGGTGGTCCTGGAGGGAATCAGGGAGGAAGAGCCGGTGGTCCTGGTGGCGGCGGTCCCGGCGGTGGACGCGGGCAGGGCTGGTACGTCAATCCTTACACTGGCGACGTCGTTGCAAAACCCGGTGATGGCGCTAATTTCAACCGTTTTTTTATGTCGATGCAGCAATTTCACCGTAATCTCTGGATTTCATATCGTATCGAAAGTATGGGACCTCGGAGTTCGCTGGGAGGTCTGATTGTCGGCGTGGCGACAATTATATTTGTTGTGGTAACGTTGAGCGGGCTTGTTCTTTGGTTGCCGCGAACTTGGAAAAGCTTTGCCAAATGGAGAGCGTGGAAACCCGGTTTCATCATACGGTTACGCAAAGGCGGCTGGGCGTTTACTTATGATATTCATAATACGGCGGGGTTTTATCTGTTGATTCCGACTTTGATTCTTGCGTTGACGGGGCTTTGCTGGTCATTCGGTTGGTATAGGAATGCCGCCAGTTATATTCTTGGCGAGCAAGTACTTAATCGGCAACCGGCACAACGTACCGAAAAAATCGACCCGATTGATGAAAACGCAAAACCGCTTCCCATTGAGGAAATGGTACAACATCTGAATACTCTCATCCCAGGTCCCGGCGAAATTGCGATTGCCATTCCAAACGATAGAGAATCCCCTATGACTATGCAAAAAGGACGAGTCGGCTTTTTTGCCTTATCCGTCAAAGATAAAACATTATGGGATAGATTTCGCGGAACAGTTATTCCGACAAAGCATTACGGAAAAACCGTCGAAGTAGAACGTTTTACTGATAAACCGATAGGTTCTCAAATTGCGTTGTCGGTTCGGTCGTTGCATTTCGGTGGGATTACCGGCACATCGTCAAAAATCGTATTTTTCATCGCATGCTTATTTGCGACAAGTTTTCCGGCAACCGGCGTTGTGCTCTGGATTAAAAAGCTCCGCGCACGATATAATAAATGGCGTAATAGTCGAAAAACCGAAAACGCGAATCCAAAGGAAAAAACATTGAAAGCTACGGAAAAGTAAAGCTATTGTTCGGTACTCTGGCATTTCCTAAAGTTTGGGTTATAATTATTCACGAACAGTAAATGAACTATTCTTATCAGGTTATGCCATGCTGGAAAATCTTTCAAATCAATCCGATCCTTCGGAAAAACAGCCGCCGGAATCCCGCAAGATGTTGTTTTCTCCCGCTATGATGATGACTGTGGGAGCGATACAAATTGAAGGCGGATTGGCGGTTTTCGCGTTGATACTCGGTTATTTTTTGCGTGTTCCGTTGCGAGAAAAGTTTTCATTTGAATTACTGGATTGCATTCGCAGCACATTTGCTGTTTTGCCGATGGTGGCGTTTTGCTTGTTGATTTATCGTCTTCCTTGGCGGTCGGTCACGTTTATCCGAAAATACATGGCGACATTTTACCGTGATTTTATCCGCCATTGTTCGGTGTTGCAGTTGTTGTTGATTTCCGTTCTCGCCGGAGTTGGCGAAGAACTCTTTTTTCGCGGTATATTGCAAACGCTCATCACGCGATGGATCGGTGGCGAGTTGCGCGGCACGATAGTCGGTATACTGGTTACAGCGTTATTTTTTGGACTTGCACATCCAATCAGCAAATTCTATGTGGTCGTTTGTATTCTAACCGGAGTGTATTTGGGCTGGCTTTTTGTCCAGACAAACAACTTGACAATTCCTGTTATCGTTCACGCATTTTACGATTTCTGCATTTTTCTCTATTTCCCGAGATTGATGAAAATGAAAAAAGAAGCGTTGTAGTAACTGAAACGGTTTTGAGTTTCAAGTTCCCTGCCCCAAATCCCACAACATGCCCTTTGTTCAACGAATTTCCATTTTTTTTTCATGTCTCATACATTTGATTTACTTGACGGTTTAAATCCGCCGCAGCAGGAAGCGGTGCAGCATATTGACGGCCCGCTACTTGTTTTAGCGGGTCCGGGAAGCGGGAAAACGCGGGTTGTGACGCATCGGATTGCATGGTTGTTGCGGAACGGCGTTCGTGGCGGACAAATTTTGGCGTTGACGTTCACTAATAAAGCGGCGGACGAAATGAAACAACGCCTCGGCTCGCTCGCGCCCGGTTCGTCGGTTTGGATAGGAACGTTTCACAAATTTTGCAGCCGGACACTCCGGCAATACGCACAATTTGCCGGTCTTGATCCGCATTATTCAATTTATGACGCCGACGAAAGCAAAAAACTTCTCGACTCAGTTTTGGGACAAACGCCGCTTCCTCCCGGAATTAATTTGGGACAAATTGCATCTGCGGTGAGTTGGGCAAAGAATAGCTTGACACTTCCGTCGCAATATACCGCGCGTCAGGGAAGTATTCTTGGCAGCGTTGTCGAAGATGTTTATCCGGCGTATCAAGACGCGCTGAAACGTGCTAATGCGGTCGATTTCGACGATCTTTTGCTGCATATCGCCGTCATGCTACGGACGCATCCCGAAGTCCGCGAAGCGCTCGACGACCGTTTTCGCTATATTCTTGTCGACGAGTATCAAGACACGAATCTCGCTCAATACGCAATTGCGAGTGCATTGTCTGTCAACTATCGGAATCTTGCGGTAACGGGCGATCCCGACCAATCCATTTACGGCTGGCGTGGGGCAAACATCCGTAACATTTTGGATTTCGAGAAAGATTTTGAAGACGTGCGGATGATTCGGTTAGAACAAAATTATCGAAGTACGAAACGAATTTTGCGAGCCGCGTCGGAATTGATTAAATGTAATGTGCAGCGAAAAAAGAAAGAGCTTTTCACGGAAAATCCTGAAGGCGTGCCGGTGCGGGTGGTGCGGTGTTTCAATCA
Source organism: Planctomycetaceae bacterium (assembly GCA_031267635.1). Taxonomy (GTDB): domain Bacteria; phylum Planctomycetota; class Planctomycetia; order Pirellulales; family Thermoguttaceae; genus WRMR01. Next base: position 1,893 of record JAIRYX010000191.1, on the reverse strand, counting down.
ACAGGAAGAAGCGGAACATATCGCGAAAGAAATCGCCCGCGAAGTTACCGCCGGAAAACGTCGACCAAAAGATTACGCCGTATTCTATCGAATGAACGCGGTTTCCCGTAATCTTGAACATGCGTTGCGGCGCTACAGCGTTCCGTTTCAGTTGGTACGCGGATTGGAGTTTTTCAATCGTAAGGAAATCAAAGACATTGTCGCGTATTTGCAGTTGTTGTACAACCGAAACGACACGGTCGCTTTTTTGCGGATTGTCAACGAACCGCGGCGCGGTATCGGTCAAGCGACGCTGGAACGGATTGGAAAACATGCGTTTCAAATCGGCGTTTCGCATCTCGACGCGGCGCGGGACGCGAACCGAATTCCGCAATTGTCGGCGAAAGTCCGACAAGCGGTCATTGATTTCGTGAAATTGTTCGATTATCTCGGTCGGATTGACGATGGAAAAATCGAAACGCTGATTTCAGCAATTTTGAGCGAAACGCAATACGACGCGCAATTTGCCAATTCTGACAATGAAGAAGCTCAACAGCGTTTGGCGAACATTGAAGAATTACGCTCCGAAGCCAAAGAATTTGATCGGCAATTTCAAGACGAAAATTCTCTTGAAACGTTTCTTGAGCAAGTTGCGCTGGCAAGCGACGTTGACGCTTGGGACGACGATTCCGACCGCGTTTCCTTGATGACGCTTCATGCCGCGAAAGGTTTGGAATTTCCGGTCGTTTATCTTGTGGCGGCGGAGGAAGGGATGTTGCCGCATGAACGGTCGTCCAATGATCCGATGCAATTGGAAGAAGAGCGGCGTTTGTTTTTTGTCGGCATGACCCGCGCGGAACAAGAGTTGCGTATCAGCCGGACGCAATATCGAGAATTTCGCGGATCGTATAATGCCAGCATTTTGAGCCGTTTTTTATTTGAACTGCCGCAAAATGAAATACTGCGGTGCGAATCTCCGGCGGAAATTCCCGATGAACGGGCGATGCAGGAACTTGCGAAATATGGAGTGCCGGATGCGGACGGAATTTCTCTTCACGTCGATCCGAGTTGTAGCGATCCGAATTGTAACGATTCGGAATTGCCCGATACGGCGGATGAAACGCCGGACGAAACGTATATCGACGAACAATATGAAGAATTGCCGACAATCAACGTGATTGACGAGCTTGAAAAAACGAAGACATTGGAAGAAGGAAATGAAACGGCGGATGAAACAACAGATGACGACGTAACGTTAGAATGGGACGATAAATACAGAAACGGCGTCCGCCGCCGCAAAAAGAAACCAAAGCCAGAGTCCGGTGTACGTATAAAACGTATCGTTCCAGACGCTATCCGCAGTAAAAAGGAATCAAAACAAAAACCGAAAGCCGAAATGAAATTCCACCTGACCACCGCCGCCGAACTTCAACAACAATTACAGCAGCGTCAACAATCGCAAAAAGAGATGAGAGAAGACCAATGAGACATGAGGAGCTTTTGGAAAGTTCCCTACAGGTCATGTCCGAGCAACAACAAAGCGTCAATTGACAACAATAGCCACACATGCGATTCGTTTTTGGGAGACAATATTTGAAACCGCAATAGAAAGCTATGGCGTCAGTTGCCCGCCAAATAAATTCGCACTGGTCAACTGAGTAGTACAAAGTTCCTCAATTTCTTTTGATATGAAAAATGTCAAATTTATAGGTATTTTACGTTGAAAAATATCAAGTGAAATTGCGTGATTTCGTAGTAGTTAGTCATGTCTGAAAAAACATCTTTAATACTATACTAACGTCTTGCCCTTCTCCCAATGTGTGTTATAATTTGCAACGTTATTTGCTGTTTATCCGTGTTTTTTATTACAAACCTTGCAATTTTGGTCAAATACTCACAATGCATCCACGTCCC
>JAIRYX010000184.1 GCA_031267635.1 Planctomycetaceae bacterium | reverse complement strand
ATAACCTCATTACCTCATCAAAAAAGAAATAATAAATGAGGTAATGAGGTTGGTTTTTTGGAACCCTTTTTGCACTGGAGGTTGTTTTGCTAAGAAAATTAGGTTGAAAATACGAAATCCTCGCATCGAAATTGCGCCGAATTACACTTACATTCTACTAAATAGTTACAGTTTTTCTACTAAAGGAATTTTATAAATAAGGGCTGCAATAGGTGATATTTTTCGGTAAAATTGACTGGAGTTACCCAGTTGCCGTGCGGATCTCTTTGGCTGGGCGACTGAATAGTTACTCGTTACGAATAGTAAACCCTTAAAAACAAGAATGATAGTGTCGATTATTTTTTGGAAAGTGCAGCAAAATAACAATTATGTCAAAAACCGCATTGATTACAGGAATTACCGGACAAGACGGTGCGTATCTTGCCGCGTTGTTGCTTGAAAAAGGTTACGCCGTGCATGGTTTGAAACGTCGCAGTTCGCAGCTCAACACGCAACGGATCGACGCATTATACCGTCAGCATCGCGGCGTTAAGCCGTCGTTTCATCTGCACGACTGCGACATGACCGATACCGGAAGTTTGTCGAATTTGATGAATTCCATTCAACCGGACGAAGTTTATAATCTAGCGGCACAATCGCATGTCCATGTCTCGTTTGAAATGCCGGAATACACATCCGACGTGAACGCGCTCGGAACGTTGCGACTTCTTCAAACGATTTGTCAGCTTGGTTTGATTGAGCAAATACGATTTTATCAAGCGTCCACATCGGAGCTGTTCGGCTTAGTGCAGGAAACGCCGCAACGAGAAACAACACCGTTTTATCCGCGAAGTCCTTACGCAGTCGCTAAACTTTACGCTTATTGGATTACAGTGAATTATCGCGAATCATACAATGTCTTCGCGTGCAATGGCATTTTGTTCAATCATGAAAGTCCGTTGCGCGGCGAAACGTTTGTCACGCGAAAAATCACTCGCGCCGCCGCGAGAATCAAGCACGGTTTACAAGAAAAGCTGTCGCTTGGCAATCTTGATTCGCAACGAGATTGGGGATTTGCCGGAGATTTTGTCGAAGGAATGTGGCGAATGCTTCAACAGGAACAACCGGAGGATTACATTCTTGCGACCGGTGTTCCAACAACAGTTCGTCGATTTGCCGAACTTGCATTTCAACAAGTTGGAATTGAAATTGAATGGTCGGGAAAAGCTGCCGAAGAAAAGGGACGCTGCCGTAAAACCGGCAAGCTGCTTGTAGATGTTGATCCGAAATTTTTCCGTCCTGTCGAAGTCGCGTTTTTACTCGGCGATTCGACGAAAGCAAGAAAAAAACTCGGATGGTCGCCGCAATGTTCGTTAGAAGAACTTGTCGAAAAAATGGTACAACATGATCTCCAAGACACAAAACAAGAAATTTTACTCCGCAAAAACGGTTTCATTCCGCCATCGTTTGAAGAGGGTTAATTTTACAGAGAACCAAATAATCTCTTGCTTATTTCGCATTTTGAGAGTCTTAATTTTTTAGAAAAATGCCATAATAGAGACATTGAAAGGAGACCTTATTATGGCAAGGAATTTTGCCCGTAAGCAAAAAAATCGTTTAAACCGTCCGCCGGAAGTCTGCGAAAACAAGAAAATCATTGAGACCGTCCGGTAGCTGTTCATTCACCGAAAGGTCGAGAGGAGGCGAGTAAAACAACAATCAGTTAACGCGAATTTGACCTCATCAACACCAGCCGAATTTTAGCAGGGAATTTCACTGCTTATTTCACATTTTGGGGAGGGATTGATTTATAAAATACTGTAGGGAGTTTCTAAAAACCTCATTTTCAACAAAATTTACCGTTGAAAAATAAGGACTTATGAATATTTTGAGGGAGGTTTTGGGAAGTTCCCTGTAAACTATTCAGTCGATCAAACCAACTAAATCCGCACTGGATAACTGCATCGTTACTCGAACGGCTTTACCATTGCAATTACCCGAAAGGATTTACTATTGCCGCCCTTATTTATCAAGTTTCCCTTAGTAGCCAACCAAGTCCTCCCAAACGCGCCCTTATGACCTGATGTTTTAGAGGATGGATTGTTATCAAAATTAAACGAAAAATATAGGAAATAAGGAATAAAGGGCGCATATCGGGGGTTTTGTTGGCTACTAAGGGAATTTGATAAATAAGAGCGGCAATAGCAATGTTTTCTGGAAAAATGGACTGTAGCACAAAGTCACGCAATTTCCCTTGACATTTTTCATATCAGGGGCAATTGAGGAACTTCGTAGTAGTTACCCAATTGCCGTGCGGATTTATTTGGCTTTGAGCGGCTGAAGAGCCATAAAAAATATTTTGAAAAATTTCAAGAAAATTTCAAAATATTCCACATTCCCCTTGGAATGCTCCGAATTTTTGTGTATAATAATTAATAAAATTAACTGTTAGGCAGAATCGCAGTGACTTTTGCCTTTCAAATTCCCAAAAACTTAAAATGAAGAGGTTTCAGCAATTAAAAAGCTAAACGAAGTGTTTGAATTTTTTGTATTGTGTCAGAATGTATCAGGGGGGGGGGGTACGCAAAATGGCTAGTCTGCCATTTTGTACGTGCGGTTTCACTCTTTTTTGCCCGTGTTATTACGAGCATTTCTGCCCGATTTGGAAAACAATCTTTTGTTCGCAGCGCATTTACGCTGGTCGAACTTCTTGTGGTCATTGCGATCATTGGACTTTTGATTGCGTTACTCTTACCTGCGGTTCAAGCTGCTCGCGAAGCAGCACGGAGAATGCAATGCACGAACAATCTCAAGCAAATCGGTTTGGCGGTTCACAATTTTCATGACGCCAAACAGGGGTTGCCGCCAATCAATATCTTTGCGGGCAAGGGGAGTATTTTAAATATACTCTATCCTTACATTGAAAAACAGAGTCTTTGGGACATTATCAATGCCCCCGAAGCGAACTTTTTGACAAGAAAAGATCGCACAAATGGCGGAACTGGTTCTATCGGCGGTGGGACTTATTGGGCGGCGCTTCCCGAAGAACAGAAACAATCCTTTGCCGTCGTTTCAACTTATTTTTGCCCTTCGCGAGGAACTCGCCAACCCACAACAGTTTCACAACCTGGACCGCGTTGCGATTATGCTGCCGTTGTAACCAAGCATGTTGTCGGTTATTGGTCGGAGTATGTTTTTATGGGAACGCGTGTAGATTCACAAGTGAATGATTATGCGAGCCCTTTGCGTGTAGCTGTCTGCGAGTTTTTTGCGACGACGGCAACAGGTACGCCGGTTTCGGGAAATAATGCCGGACACTTCGCTCAAGTCAAAAATTGGCGAGAACGGGACAGTTTCAGTTGGTGGTCAGATGGAACAAGTAACCAAATTGTCATTGGTGAAAAACATATTCCGGCTTGGGCTTTGGGAGGTGATGCGGCGAGCGGTAGTAGCGACACACAAAAGGCGTTGTATTGTTGGGACGGCGGTTATTTTTCGTTGTACCCCAATTACGGTAACGCCGGGGTATGTACAGCGGGTCGAGGTGTATTTGTCGATGGACGAGTTCCTTTTGCCAATGGTCCAAACGATCCTCGCACTCCCAAAGGATTACCGCCGGTCGGCGCCGGAATAGCTGGCACGGCGGCAGCAGGATTGCCTCAGATTTCGGGTGGGTTTAGTTGGGGTAGCAGCCATCCGGGAACGATTACTTTCTTGTTGGGAGATGGTTCGGTACGTGGTTTTCCAGTAACAACTTCACCAAATGTTGTTTATAACCTCGCGCGGGTCAACGATGGCAATGTTGCCGAATTACCATGATTAGTCCCGTTTCATGTTGAGCTAGGCAGAGCCGTAATCGTAATTTGTGCAACCAAACTCCAATTGCGGCTTTTGTATTCCAAAAATTTAACCACAATTTATTATAATGAAACATATACTACTTACAATAATATTTTCTGTTGCGTTTACGTTAATCGGCTGTTCTTCCGGTACAAAGATTACTGGCACAGTCAAATTTTCGGACGGTAGCCCCGTATCGTTTGGCTATGTGGCATTCGATAATGGCAAATATTGTTTTGTCGGCGCAATCAAAGCGGACGGCGCTTACTCGACGGGTTTGGTTGGCGGAAAAAAGATACCTATCGGTGTTTACAAAGTCTATTTGCAAGGAATGGTCGAAACAAAAGAAGTTTTTGGAGGACCGAACGGCGAGTATATTTTGAGTTCCGAAACCATTTACCATGTTGCGCCAAAGTATTGTTTACCTGACACGAGCGGCTTGACGTTCACCGTAGATGGTAAAACAAAAGCGTTCGACATCAAGGTTGAACGCTATGCGGCAACAGCGAGAAAATAGTCGGCGCCTTTGTTTGTGCCGTGTTTATTGATATACACCTCGCACTTTCAAATTCGGCTTTTAGGCAATGTTCATCATTATATCACGTCCTCAAAGCCCCTTTTGTCCTTAACGTCTTTTAATGAAAACCGGATTTGAAAGTGCGAGGTGTAAAGAATCAGAATTTTTATTCCGCTCGCAAAGTTATAAAATCAAACGCGTCAATCGTGAGCGTTGCCGGAATTTTTTCCAAGCTGTCTTCCAGCGGGTTGGAAAGGTATAATGCCGGTTTGTAAACCTCTTTATCAATTTGCGGAGCGGCAAACGTCAACGAAACATTTTGGGCTTTGTCTGTCGGGTTGTAAAGCCGGACAATCAAACCTTGACCATACGGCGATTCGTGAGCGTTGGACGCTCTTTCCGTCCGCGCCGGTTTTAAACGCGTTACAAGAATATTTTCGTTGTCCAATTTCAGTAATTGTTGTTCAAGCGACGTGAGCATGTTCGTGCCTCTTGCGAATTTTTGCGACTTCGCAACGTCGAATTTTCCAAGATAAGGACGGATTCTATAAAAGGATTGTAACAAACCATCTTGTCCGGCTTTGTAATTCGTTTCCCAATGATTATTGCAAACCCAACTGTAAATCGTGCCGTTGGGTTCGATGTGTTCCCGCCAAGTTTTCAGCGTTTTATCCCAAGCCGACGTGAAAAGAATCGGCGAAAACTGCACCATCGGCGCACTGTAAATAGCAAAATCAATGCCGTATTCGTCATTGGAAAGATTGCAGAAATTCTGAACGCAATAATAATTTCGGTTTGCGCCTGGTAATTGATCTTTTTCCACTTGCACCATCGCCCAGGGCGTATCAATCCGCCAAACGCCGTTCGGAACATTGAACGGAAAACCAAAAAATGTTCCTTCCGGTTGCCGTTCCATCTTTTTCCACATGGTATTTCTAATATACACGGTTGAGCTATCCGAAGTTATAGAAATGTTTCGCCGCAACAAATCGCAATTGGAAACAACGTTTTTTGCGCCGGGAAGCGAGTTTTTAGGAGCGATAATGTCAAAGTAAGCAACTCCGTTGACTGCGTTCGCGGTAACTGTTACGCCTTGATCGTACCGTTCCCGATTTTTCGTTGCGTCGCGTCCGATGATATAAAGGTAATCGTTTAATCCCGAATTGCCGTCATCGCCCGGATTCACAAGATTGTGCGGAATTCCTTTCATTTTGAACGACACAATTGCGCCGGTCTTTTTATCGACTTCCAAAGAAATCAGATCGTTGCCGATGATTTTCTTTTCGTTGTCGGCGTAAACACCTTCCGGTTTATATTGAGGCGCAGGAACGTTGACATTAACTTCCTCTCTAAGTTTATTTCCCAACCCGCGTATGGCAAACGCCTGTTTATAATCGTCCTGTCGTTTGACGAAATCACTGTCCGGTGCGGAAATGCTGTTGTGCGCTCCCCAAGTGTGTTCGTCGTACATAATAATATCCGTCCATGCGGCGTCGAAATCGGCGACACGATTAAAATACTCTTGCGGTTGCTTGATTGCCCATGCCGTTTCCGTTTCGATAAGATTTCTTTTTGCGTCACGGTTGGTCATCGTTGCCGCCGATGTGCTTGCCGCGCCGTCTTCCCAATA
>JAIRYX010000171.1 GCA_031267635.1 Planctomycetaceae bacterium | reverse complement strand
TTCCATTTGGCGGTCAACACCTTACCGGATTCGCTGTCCTCGTCAAACAACGCCTCAATGGTTAAATTTTTGTATCGCGGCAAATTGTAGGCAAGCGAAACATAAGCGTATTTGATCCAGTCATGCGACGGCGTGTTAGATTTTGTAACCTTGTCGGCAAGTTCACCAATATTCCACGCCTTCAAATATTCCGGCTCAATCATCATTCGTTGTAATACATAATGATAGAGTTCAAAATACGATTGCATCGGTTTGTTGTTATTCTTGCGGAAATCGCCGACATATTTTTCAAGATTCATTATCACATTCAAATGTTCTGCATGATTACGAACTTCCGCAAGCAAACCGCCTGTCTCTTGTATTTTTTTCGCTTCTAAAATATTGTTGCGCAAAATATCGTTCCACTTTTTCGTGAAATGCCATTTGGCAGCCCGCATATCAAGAAACTTGAATAGCGCTTTTTTATTTTCCGCATCAGATAAATTCGGATCAGAAACGTATTTCACATTGTCATCTTCGTTGAGAAAATGTTCCGTAATAGCAAGATAATTTTTGTATTTTCCGATTTCTGGTTTGAAATTCGGATCATCTTTCAATTTTTCTGTAAACAAATGTAAATCTCTGTCTATTGCAGCAAACGCAATATAATATCTTGCATTTGTTTTGACAAGATTTTTAACAGCAATAAAAGCGACGGTCAGATAGAGTCCGGTCAAGGCTTTAAGATGTTCGATAGCCACATTTTTTTTAGCAGGTAAAAGTTTTGTATTTTCAATGATTCCTTTGCGGTTTTTTAAAATGGTATCGAATGAAAATTTGACAAGATAATCCGCCAGCGCATCAATTTTTCGGTTTTTGTCATTTTCTTTTTCATTGGCATTGGGCAAGTTGAGATAATATTTGTCGATTTGCGAACCATGAACGTGGACATCTTGGATATCGCCGATACGGGATAAGACATAATGCACAATATTACGGTTTTGCATCAATGCTCGTGCCGTCATCGGTTTCGTGTAACGGACAAGATACATGAATCGACGTGATTCAATGACGTTGTTTGCAATAAAATTCCTGAATGGATTTACTTCATCTTTTCGTGCCTTATTCTTTTTTTCCTCCGCCGACAACAAGAGATTTTTTTCAATCCATTCATTAGACAATTTATCGGAATCATCTGGTACACCGAGTATTTCGATTGCGGCTTTGTAAAGTTGTCGTTTTGCCCCTTCCAAATTAGGTTTCATTTTCCCAATACTCGCGAGAATACGTAACTCATCTGCGATTTGACCGGCATATTCATTGTTCTTTTCGTTGAAAAGTTCATATTTTTCAGCAAACTTGACTTCTTCCTTCAATTCTTTCAGTGTATCAATAAAGGTCTGAATGTTTTCAAACTTATGAATATATGCTGATAGCAATTCGTTGATCTCTTTACCTTCCCAAAAATTACACAAGAATGCAATAAGTTTGGTAAGCGGCGTTGTGTAGTCGCCTTTGAGCGAGATATTGGCGAGCAATTTATCATCTAATGGCGATATTTCAGCAAGTCGGTTTTTATTATCAAAATAACCAACTAACAACTCAATAAGTTTTCGGATTTTACCACTTGTTGATGTACTGCCCAGCATCATTGCGGCATCTCTCGCAAATTTTACATAAAGTTTTTCTTTCACCTCGTTACTTGCTGTACCTCGAAGTTCCTTAACCCATCTATCAATCGTTGCTGTATTACGATATTGCCTGAACAGAAAGAAATCGGTTATTCTGTTAATTTTTTGTCGATATGAATCATGCTCTTTTGCTCTAACTTCGTGAAAACAATCTTTGAAAATCAATTCACGGAGTTTTTTCATATTGATTCCTAAATTTTTTCCAACTTTCAAAATGCTGAAATCATAGTAGTCTTTCACGATTGCGAGTCGTTCTTCACTATTTTTAGGTTTGAGCATGTCGAAGAGTATCCGCAGGTTAATCGCCGAGTTTTTCATAAAGTCTCCGTTGATTTTCTCAACACGAACTTTCCAGTTACTCTCGACAATCGACCAATCGACTTTGAATTCTTTTTTGAGAATCCCTGTCAGGTCTTCATTGATTTTCTTGTTAAGAGTCGATTCCAACTCGGAGTTTTTGGAAAGGATAACGCAACAATTTTTGAAATGTGCCGTGATTTGACGCATTGCCCCCAAAACACGGAGGACACTCACATTATGAACATCTTCCGATGTTTCCTCTTCGATAATTTTACCGTTTTTGTCTTTTTTCGGTTTGGGCGGTACTTGAAACGCCTCGCCAAAGAAACCCATGTAGGGAATAATCCGTTGCAACCGCTCATTAACCTTTTTGTTATCGTTCATTGCCAAGCCGACAATATCTCTGTCCTTTTCTTCTATTTTGTCCAAATCCTCTTGCAAATTATTGACACAATAAATAATGTCATTAATATACAATCCTAATATTTTTTGAATATCGAGAATGTTGTAGATGATTTGGATTCGGATGTTATCTTTTGGAAATTCTCTGCCGAAAAACTCTATTTCAAGTTGTGATTTGAGTTTCAGATAATCTTCACCTGCACGTTCGGCGGGATTTTCCAACACAACCTCAAGTAAATTATCTTGATAATCCCTGCCCTTCACATCAATATCAGGAGCAATCGTGTAAACTTGTCCGCCTCCGACTTGGATTGGCAACTTGTCTTTAATCTCGTCGCCTTTTGTGTCGGTTATTAGGGCAATTTCAGCGGCGTTGCCTTTTCCGAATGTTGTAATTGCAAGCCGATTTTCTCCGTGAATGAGAACGGACTTAATGCCAAGACGTTTTGCATTGGTCTTCTTTTGATTATTCTTTTTGGACATAATTTATCCCTTTCTGATTTGAAAAAAAACAGTTACAACAAAAAACTTGCGAATAATACATTTTCCGCTAAAAAAATAAATTATTTTGATTATTTCGTTTTTGGGGAAACCAAAGACAAAATTCCCTGCTCATTTCACATTTTTGGGAGGGCTTGATTTATAACTCATGTTACGCACGCTAATAAAAAAGTCGCCAAACATTGTTCATTGATTTTTCGTAACTATTCAGCCGCTCCAACCCAATAAATCCGCACAGGGCATCTGAATAGTTATCCACAAGATTTTACCATTGCAGCCCTTATTTATCAAGTTTCCATTAGTAACCGACATAGCCCCCAAAAAACAAAATAACCGGAAATTATTGTTTCGTTACCAGTAATTGAACCGGAGTTGATGGATTTGTTCTTGTTCTTCCGGCGTCAAACGAGTTTCGTTAAACTGTTTTTTGCGCAATTTACAGACATTGCCAATATCTTTAAGTAAACCTTCGCCGTGTGAAAAACTATCAATTGCTAAATCGAACAACTTGTTTGCGATTGTCCGCATATTTTCGTTTCCGGTTTCTTGACGGAGTTGAGCATAAATCATTGCAGTTATTTGTGCTATCATGCCAAATGGATGTTGCCGTCTGAGGAAATCGGGACAATTTTCAAGAACCGTCAAAGCATCTTCTGCCCATTTATTTTTTGTTTCGTTATCATCAAACACCAACACCGCTTTCAGTTTCAATGCCAAAACAAACGGCTTTTCATACGGATTTTCGCCGCTCGGCAAATGCGCAGCAACTTCGTCCCAAAGTTGCCGCAATTCATTAGGATGATCGCAAACAAGATGACCGAGATAAACCCATGAACGCTCAATATCATTCGCGTCTTTGAAACATTCAATCGCGTAACGGAAAGAATTTTCCGCCCATTGTAAATTGTTTCCTTGAAAAGCGAGCGATTGCCCCAGCGTGTTATAAATTTTACCGATCTGCACCGAATCAAAGCGATCTGGTTCGCAACCGAACAGAGCCGCAATTTTCACCCGACAATCTTCCTCTTTAGTAACGCCGTCAAGCAATACCGTTTCGGCTTCGGAATATTGAAACATATCCATCAGGTTGACCGCCCGACGTAAACGAAATTCCGTGTAAAACTCCAATCCATATTTTAATCCATATTCCAAACCAAGCGATGGCAAATGCGATTCATACTTGAGCCAATTCTCCCAAATATAGTTACTTTTTTGAGTATTCCCTGTATGATTGGCAAATGAAAATTTGACGAGTAACGAATAAAGTTGAAACAATAAATTACCTTCTCCCGATTTTTCAACAATTGCATCAAGTAATTCGGATAACCTTATTGCTCTGCCTCGTTCTGACGGAATATCAACAAGTTTCTTCGCTGTTTCATAAAGCCGACGAAATGGTTCCTTATTTTTTCTACACTGTGTAACAAGTGCATTGATAATATCTTGATGTTGCAAATCATCAGGATTAAACGGATTCTTTTCCAACTCGCCGATAAGAGCTTCAATATTATCCGACGCAATATACGCTTTACACTGCATTGCCGCGTTGAGTTCTTTACCGTATTCCAATGATTCGAGAATCGGCGCTATTTGTTGGGATTTCCTTGCTTTCCAATTTTGTATGCGTTTTCGTTCCACTCCGATAACGATGTCTGCAAGATACATGGCGGGCGTTGTTTCGCCAAAGTTATAATCTATCCGTTCAAGTTCAACCTCCGCGAGTTGTCGCTGTGAACCAGCCCAACGTTGACGCATAGTTTGACGGAATAGCATTGCAAGATCCGACTGATGAAGAGAAGACGATACAAAATATGAACGCGGATCTTTCCTGTTGTCAGTTACCTTGTATCCAAACGATTCATATTCTGTTTTGAGTTCATCGTCGCGGGGAATTGTAAAACAACGATGGGCAATATGCAGGTGAATTTCCGCATCTTCGGTCAATCGTGTATTAACTTTATTGCTCACAAAAACAAGATATTCAATGAGTTCCCAAATCATGGCGAGGTAACGATTATCGAGTTCCCGTTCGGCGATAATATGAGGCGCATTGTCAAATATGTCTTCTTTGTGTTGCATGAGTACGCCATAAACTGCCGTATCAGTTTCCTTTCTCCAGACTTCAAGCTTTCTCGACAAATTGACGGCAAAGGTCTTGTTTTTGAGTTGATTGAAATGTACCGGATATTGTTCTCCAGCAACACGACAGGCGTCAAGCATCGCGTTTTTGATACCGCTTTGAACGGTCTCGTCATCATTCCCGAAAAGGAGAACACCGCCGACAATATTGATGTCGCTTTCTTCGTAAAAACGTCCGCTTTCGTCCATGAACAAGTGTAACTCGTTAGATTTGTCGTTTGTTTGTAAGTTTGCCATGCTTTTTATTTGGTTTTAAGTTGAAAATTCCGGAATTATTGGAACAAAGCAATAGGAGAAGTAAGTTGCATTGTACTCAAATTTTCTACAAAGAAAACCGGCATAGGCAATCCGGCCCCGGATTTTTACCGTTAGGATTTTCACCTATTTAAATTTTTGTTCTTATAAGGTTCGGATTGCCCGTTGAAAATCCGTATCATTTTTCAATTCTTTCAACGTCTTCTGTTGCGATTATCCTACGAAATTAGGGGTTCTGCAACGACTCATCGTAAATCATTTTCGCTTCGTCGATGTTGCGCATCCCCTACGAAATTAAGGGGTTCTGCAACGCGAGTTTGTAAGATGTTATTGTATAATGAGTTAAGTGCAAATTCTCTCCAAAAAACTGACCGATTTGACCTCATTTAAACCTCCTTTCGACGTTTTTTTTCAAAGAGTCGCCACACCGTTACATCGTTTAAGTATAATTTATCTTGAAAAATATTTTTGGCAATGCCTTCTTTTTCATAGTACTGCGAGATTCTGAGTACCTGCAATGATCCTTATATCGTAGCCGGTATGGGCGCGGTAGATGCCGTCCTTGAGCAACCGCTTCACGTTGTTACGCTTCCGCGTTCAGCTTCGGGGATTTTAAAACAGCTTGAGTATAAATCCGACATTCCTGTTGCGTCTTATCCGGTAAATCAAAAAATATAAACGAGTGGACAGAGTGAATCAGTTTGTGTTACTTGTATTTGGAAAACGTATCAACGGTACATTTGAGTATCCATTTTGTCAATGACATTTCTTTCGGCGGTTTTACCATCTTTGCTTGTTCTTTAGCAAAACATTTTTCATATTCAACCAATTCTTTTTCGTCTGTTATATCAGGATCGTTAAACGCAAACTCAGGATACCGCTGATGTGAAAACGCATTGCGGTAAACAAAGAGTAAATACTTGTTTGCTTTGGGAATCGACATTTCGTTCAGGATGTGGCTGAAATCAATAAGTTTAATTTCGCCGGTTCGTTTCAAACCTCGTTCCTTGATCACCTTCTTTTCGAGTTCGTGAATTGCTTCAAAAACTTCTTTACGTCCATTATCGTACTCATCAAATTGCTTAACAAGATATTCGTAATCAACTTCTGTCTTGCCGGTTACTTGATGGTACAGCCGCAAAAATGACGGGGTCCGTACATCATTGATGATTCTTCTGAAATTGCCGAAATTTTTGACTTTCATCGTGCCGGTCAACTTCAATTCCAAATCAGTTACATTTAAACGCGAATCTGAAGCAATGTTGAATTTCCATCCAAGTAGCTGTATTTCGTTCAACATAAATTTATCGCGTTTAATATCCGATAATCTCACTCCGCCTTCTAATCGGTCAAGTTGCAGTAATTCTTTTGCCGCGTAAAATAAAACAATATCCTGCATTTTTGAGCGGCGGATGTTTTTTTCGATTTTGTCAAAAGAGGAAACAATGCGGTTAAAACGCTCTTTATTAGGCAATGGTTTTTCAAGCAATGCTTCCGCTTCAATCATCGCATCGTGCGCTTCATCCGTTTTACGTTTCAAATAACGATCTTCCTTCGGAGCGTTTTCATAACGTTCAACGGCATCATTAAATCGTTGTTCCGCCTTGTTGTAATCAACTTGCAATTTCGCTCTGTAATCAGGTTCAGAATCAATAGCAAGTTTATTGTACTCTTTCGCAATCTTATAAAGCGCGGTCAAATTAGGTGCTTTTAACCAAAGGTCATAAAGTTCTTTCTGTTTGTCCACCGGAATCTCAATCGGATTTACCTTGCTTTGTTTTTTCGGTACGAGAAATTTTGTCAAACGGGACAATATGGGACTGTTCGCATCTTTCTGTAATTCATAAAACCACTGCGGTTTGTCCGTGTTTTCATTTCCATTCTTCTCCCATTCCAAGAATTTTTGAATCAAAAATGTGCTGTTATAGCGGCTGGTGTTCTTTTGCAATTCGGCAAATTCCTTCGGAAATTTATCTTTGATCGTTTCTAGTATCAGTTCGGCAAACAAACCACGCGGCAAATTGACCGCTTCATCTTTCAATTTTTCCAACCATTCAGCAACATTCTTGGGCTTCAACCGCTTGACTGCTTTACGCAAAATATAACAATCTTCCGGCTGACTTTGAAAATCTTTTAACCATTTGAGTTTCTTTTTCAAATATTGTTCAAAAAAATGCTCCAGTGAACTCATATCGCTCCGTAACAAGTTTTCCACAAATTCAGGGTTACGTGTTAAACCGGCTTTGTTAAAAATTTCTTTGAGTTGATCTTTACGGTGATCAAACAGAGCGAGCGAACTTTGTAACACTGCAAAGTTTGCCGATGTGATTTTGCCGCAGTGTGTGTCATCTTGCGTTAGCGGTTTCTGCAACCGGACTACATCGCGGGCAAGAAACAACGCCATAGAACCGGTTTTGAAACGAGGTTGTTTCTTTCTCTTGCCTTGTTTGAATCCGCCTTGTTTGTAAACAATATCCATTTCCTTCTTGAAGTTATCGAGTTTGCGCTGCGTTTGATTAATCAATTCTTGCAACAAATTTTTCAAAATATCCTTTTGCGGAGTCTTCATTTGACCTGTTTTGATGAATGTTCTGACGTCGTCCGGCAAATCGGTAAAGTTCAGATGATATGTTTCCGCAACATCATTTTCCGTAACCTTTAGTCCTGCAACAAGAGCTTGTCTCAGTTTCTTCCAATTCTCAAGAAAATCCCGAATCACTTTTTCAACCGCTTCTCCGCGATTTTGTGTTGCGAGGAAAACCAAGAACGGTAATTCCGCAAGCGGCAGCCATGCTGTCGGCTTTCTGCTAAGAAAGCGTTTACCAGTTCGTAACGCTTTCGCCAATTTCGGCTCGTTTACATCGCCAAAAACGATACCGATTTGTTCTTTTTCGATTTTATATTGCGGCAACATATCAACACGAAATTCACCCGTTGGTGCTTCCTCTAGTTTCGGTTTCCAATAAAGCCGGTCCACGTTGTCTCGGTCTTGTTTGTATTCTAATTGAGCATCCTGTATCCGTTTGAAACAATAAACCCGTTTGGAAAGGCGACGGTTGATTTGACTGCCGTCCATCAATCCCTTTTCATAACTTGCGTAAAAGAAATTACCTTTGTCAATATGAAAACGCAATGTCGGTAATTTTTCCTGCAAGTCAAGATAGTTCAGTGCAAGATAAGTAAAACGTCCTTTTTTGAAACGTTTCAATAAATTTTCTTTCTGTTCCTCTTCGTCGGTATAGCGAAAAGCGTTTTGATCGTCCGGCGAAAGCATATCAAAGAGTTCGCCAGGACATTTATGCAGTTCGGCAACAATATCCATCCCGAGCGTTTGCGGCGTAAGTTCCTCATCGGTTGTCAATCGTGTTCGCGGTAAATGGATCGAGTTGATACAATATGCCCGCAAGAGCATTTCTTGTGTTTTAGGAGTCAGTGCATTATTAACAACTTGCAGCATTTGACTGATATACTTCGTTTCAAGAAATTGGGCGGCAAAGAATGCTAAACCAACGGGCGTAAATCCTATTTTGTCATTGTTCTCATCAAGTATGAAGAATTGACAAGCAAATTGCGGGTTTTCTTTTGGCAGTTTACTATCTTTTCCATTTTCTTGCACATTTTTCATTCCTTTATATCGGCGAAGCGGACGCATTTCATCCTCTCTACTCACCGGCGGTTCTTTGTAGCCGAAACGTTCCTTGACGGTACGCGAATTAATGTCAAGCAAAGTATCAAGCAAGGTAATATCTTTGCGCTGATCGGAATGAATCCTTGCTGGCTCGTGTTCAACATGCGTGAAGAAGTTACGGTATTCAAAAAGAACAACAGCGTAATTTTCGAGCAATTTTGCAAATTCGGCAGGTGAAATTTGCGAACCGGCAACGTTACTTTGTTCCTTTTCGTTTTTATGTGCAGCCGTTCGATACGTTCTGATTTCCTTCAGAAACGGCAGGTGTTTGGTGAAATCATCCATGATTTTATCGGTCATGTGCAAGCGAAAACGGCGCGCTTGTGTGCAAGCGCAAAGGGCACAGTGGTTGTCAAAAGTGGTATTAATTTTTTATACTATAGAGAGGTTCTAAAAACCGTATTAATTTACGAATTTTATTTTTTGGGGTTATTTTCGTTTTAATTTTCGAGCAATTGGTTTAGAATTTTGCATTCAGCATTGATTTTATGCGGAATTATTTGGAATTTTGCGCAGTATCCCCTTGACTATCACTTGAGCAGACATATTGCCCGTCTCATGTTGGCGGCGAGGTTTCGCATTCCGATCCAAA
>JAIRYX010000098.1 GCA_031267635.1 Planctomycetaceae bacterium | reverse complement strand
TGTCCGGTGGGAGGCGGGGCGAGGAGACGGAACGGAAAGGTAGGAGGACCGAGACACAAAAGGAAAAATCCCGAAACAGAATTAAACCGAAACCGGTACGCCCCTCGCCTACTCTACGGAATGAGAGTCTTTCCCGAAGGAAAATTCGCCGCTCGCGGAGAGCAGCGAATCGCTCATAAAGAGTCGCGAATCGTTCGGAAGTGGAAATGAGCCGTTCCCGCGGGGGAATGAGCGGCTCCCGACTGTCAAAGACCGTATCGTTCAACAGGCGGCAACGCTGATTCTTGAACCGATCTTTGAAACGGATTGTACGGATTGTTCCTTTGGATTTCGTCTGGAACGTTCGTCGCTCCCTGCGTTGGACGCGGTCGATGCGAATCTGAAAGCCGGACGTACTCAAGTTTATGACGCCGCCCGAAAGAATTATGACGCCGTCCTGAAAGAATATTGTGATGCAAGACCGCACGATCCAATGGTTATTTACATTGGTTTGACCGTGCGTTTCACGGTAAGGAAGGCTTGTGTCACATGGTGAACGCCCGTTTAATCCGTTACGCGGACGACTTCGTCGTCATGGCGGGCAATGTGAGCGACTCGTTACAAAATCGGGTGGTAACGAAAATAGAAAGCCGGATGGGGGCGAGGAAGCGGAACGGTATGTCCCTCGCCTACTCTATGTTGACGTCTCTTGCCCCCAGTTGCACAGGGGGTTATGCATAGGGAAAATACTCGGCGTAAAGCAAATCAACGGGCTGCGGCTCTTTGTTTGAAAACTTATTTGCGCAATGTGCGTAACATGAGCGAGTTATTTATTTTGTATCCTCTCTTGCGAAAAAAGCATTCTTGCCAATCTCGCTTCGTCGTAACCAAGTTCTCCGCCGGATGCTTCGACTGCCGGTTTTAATCGTAGAACATAGCCCGCCGCCGCTCCTTCCGCATCGCGGAACGACTCGGCAAACCATTGGCGAATCTGTTCCAACCGCTCCATTGTGAAGAAGCGTTCCGGCGGGAACAAAGAGCCGAATTTCACAGCGTCCTCAAAATGCTGCGCAATCGTTCCTTGCGACATGCGGCGGATTTCGGCAATTTGTTCTATCGTATGTCCTAATTGAAACAACCGCAACGATTCTTCAATTGTCGGCGTGATATGCGGCTTGGCGTCTCCGGCGCCGGTCTGCGGGCGAGACATGGAAATCGTTTTGGAGGATTTGAAAGTCTTGCGGCTCGCCTCCGCCGCTTCGGGCTTGGTCTCGCAAACCTTTCCTATCGCCGACAAAAAACTCGCGCCGTATAATTCCAGCTTGTGCTGCCCGACGCCCGTGATCTCCAAAAACTCTCCGTCCGTTTGCGGCAGGAATAACGCCATTTCATGCAGTGATCGGTCGCTGAAAACAATGTACGGCGGAACGCCCGCTTCCTTCGCAAGCAACATACGCAGCTCCCGCAACGTTTCAAATACCGCTTGTCCGAAGGGACTCAACGTCGGCAAATCCGCCGCCGATTGTCGGCGTTCTTTCGTTTCTTTTTCGATCAATCTCACCATTTCAAATCGCTGCCGCCCTTTCAAAATCATTCGGGCGGCGTCCGTCAATTTCAAGACGGGACGTTCCGGGTCGTCAACGTTCAAGATATTCCGGGCAATCAGCATATTGAGCGCCGTCTTCCAATACGCTTTCGACTGCTCTTTGCCGACTCCGTAAGTCGGCAATTCCTGATGCCGGAATTGCCGAATCTTTTCCGTGTTCGCGCCAACGACAATATCAACAATGTGCGACGCCCCGAACTTCTCGCCGGTGCGAACAATCGCCGACAGAATCTTTTGCGCCGGAATCGTTGCGTCTTCTTTCTCCGCGTCGTCGCAGCAATAATCGCATCCGCCGCAATTGGGTTCGGAATACGTCTCTCCGAAATACCGCAACAGCATTGCGCGGCGGCACTCCGATTGATTGTCCGCATAGAGAAACATCCGGCGGATTTGCTGCAACACAAATTCCCGTTGTTGCGGGTCTTCCAGCTCTTTCGCGAATTTTTCCAACGTCCAAATATCGCCGCGTCTGTAAAACAACACGCATTCCGCCAATTCGCCGTCGCGTCCCGCACGTCCCGTTTCCTGATAATAACCTTCCATGTTTTTCGGTAGCTCGCCGTGAATCACAAAACGGACGTTGGATTTGTCAATTCCCATCCCAAAAGCGATTGTCGCAACAATGATTTGACATTCGTCCCTGCTGAACGCTTCCTGATTTTGGCGGCGGGCTTCATCGCTCATTCCTGCGTGATACGGTAAAACAGAATAACCTTCCCGCCGCAGTAGTTCCGCCGTTTCCTCCACTTTCTTTCGGCTCTGGCGATAAATGATTCCTGATTCCCGCTTTCGTTTTGACAGAAACTCCCGTAGCTGTTGATTAAGGTTCATTTTGGGAACAACGCGGTAAAAGAGATTCGGGCGATTGAACGACGCCCGCACCATCAGCGGCTTGCGAAGTTTCAGTCGGCGAACAATATCATTCGATACGCGGTCGGTCGCGGTGGCGGTAAAAGCGGCAAGCGGCGTATTCGGAAACTCCTCCGCGATTCTGCTTAACGCGAGATAATCCGGTCGAAAGTCATGTCCCCACTCGGAAATACAATGAGCTTCATCAATGGCAAAAAACGCGATCTCCAGCGTTTTCAGCCGTTCAATAAAACGTTCGTTATTGAGCCGTTCCGGTGAAATATAGAGCAATTCCATTTCATTTTGACGTTGGGGCGTACTATAATCTCCCCGCATCGTTTTTTCATGACGCGGCAACGCTTCTCCAATTCGGCGTTGTTCTTCGCGAGAAATCGTGCTGTTCAGCGTTGCGGCATTGATACCGTTGGCTCTTGCTGCGTCCACTTGATCTTTCATCAGCGAAATCAACGGCGACACGACAATACAAACGCCGTCCATTAGCTTAGCGGGGAGCTGATAACAGAGCGACTTCCCTCCGCCGGTCGGCATGACGGCAAAAACATCTTGCCCGTTAAGGATCGCTCGCACAACGTCCTCTTGATGCGGGCGAAAAGAATGATAACCAAAGGTATCGGCAAGTTGTTGAAAAATCACGGCAGACACGAATAGGAGAGATGTGATAACTTATTGGGCTTTACAACATTCCGTCTTTGTCTTATAGAACACTCGCTGGGCTTTGCCTTCTTGACGCGCGAGTTCTCCCGGCTTGTAAACATCGCCTTTGGGTGAAAAGCCAAGCCGTTCTTTGAGAAGTTTTTCAACCATGTAACCCGTAACGCCCGCTTCCGCTTCAACATTGATTCGCACGTCTTTGACGCCGTTCGTGTCCTCAATGATGATTTGATAGTGCGGATGAACGCCGGGAATTTCGAGCAAAACCTGTTCAACTTGGCTGGGAAAAAAGTTGATTCCTTTCACAATGAGCATATCGTCGGTGCGTCCTGAAATGGTTTCAATACGCACATGCGTCCGTCCGCACGAACATTTTTCACGCGAGACAATACGTGTCAAATCGCCGGTGCGGAAACGCACGACCGGCAACGCCTGCCGCGTCAAGGACGTGATCGTCAATTCGCCGATTTGTCCGTCGGCAACCGGTTTGTGCGTGATTACGTCCGCCACTTCGACATAATAGTGATCTTCCCAAACGTGAATGCCTTGATGCGCACGGCAATCCATGCCGAGCGTACCGACGCCGCCGGTTTCGGTCATGCCGTAAATATCAAACGGTTCAACGCCCAAACCGTTTCGCATCTGCACTTTCATTGCGTCGGTGAACGATTCCGCTCCGAATATGCCGATCTTCAGATCGGGAAGTTCAACGCCCATGTTGTTCATGACTTCGAGCATCCGTATGCCGTAAGAAACGACGGCGGTAAAGACGCGCGTCTTGAAGTCGCGAGCAAGGCGAATTTGGCGTTCGGTATTGCCAGCACCGGTCGGAATGACGAACAGTTCCGCTTCTCTCGCGCCGTGGTACATTCCGAATCCGCCGTTGAATAATCCGAAAGACGGCGTAATTTGCACCGGATCGCCCGGTGCCGCTCCCGCCATACGATAACACCGCGCCATGCAATCCGCCCATTGTTCGAGGTCGCCGATGGTGTAAGGCATCACCACCGGTATGCCGGTTGATCCGCTCGACATGTGCATTTCACGAATGGCTTCACGCGGCACGCAACACATTCCCAGCGGATACGTATCACGAAATTCGGTTTTGCTGATCATCGGCACGCGATCAATGTCGTCTAACCCGCGAATCTCTTGCGGCGTGATTCCCGCTTCGTTGAAACGTTTGCGGTAAAATGCGTTGCTTTCATAAACGTAAGCAATCGCCTTGCGGAATAATTGTTCCTGATTATTCCGCGTTTCATCCCGCGAAACAAGCTCCGGCGGCGTTGCATACGTTGCGTCGTCTGTTTGTATGAGTGACATGAAGATAATGTTCCCCAATGGAGGGGAATGTCCTAGAATTTTCCTTTTGTGAGATGGTAAAAAAGATTGAGTTATCCGTTGCGACAGAAAGCACGGTCAATTCAACTGCATAAATACATAAAAATGAACAACCAGTTTAAGGTTGTTCCGGTTGTTTCACATTTGCCTTTAATTGTATTGGAACATAATAGGGACGAGCGTCGGCTTTATGTCCTTCCGGTTTGTAAGCAACAAGAATAATTCCGCCTGCAAGACCATTCTTATTTGTTGTTTTCAGAGAACAATTTAATGAAATCTTTCCCTTTGGCTGCAATTCCGTAACCGGCAATTGAGCGGAACTACAAAAACAGGTGCTTTCTGTAAAAAGAAGATGGATTTTCTTATTTGATCTGTTGACCAAGTGAACAATGCCTTCGCAAATTCCTGCGTTCACGTTCACATCGTGAAAATCAAGAATCTTGGGTTCGACAACAAGATAGGAAACGGATTGACGTTTATTGTTTTTTTCTTCAAAATAATAGCTAAAAGCAAGTAAGGTGAATGAAACAAAGAATACAGCCAAACAGAGAAAGAATAACCGCAACGTTTGTTTTTTCTGGTTCATGAAAGGACGCCTCATTTTTCAATATCTTTATCTTTTATCAATAATTTTGCCAAAAATAAAAATTTAACATTCCTTTTTCAGCTTTTGATAACGACGAAACAAAATAGGAGCGGTAACCGCTGAAAGAACAACAATATCAATAGACCTTTTCTCTAACTTCATATTAGGTTATTTAGACAAAACAGGTAAATACAAAACAACTGTTTTTGAATAGTGTTCGGTCTATTGATAGGGTTAGAGAAAAGGTCTAATAAGGATAATTCTTATAATTCGCGAGGAGTTGTTTTTTTATTCATCAATTTCAACCCATATTTACCGGACGAGATAATATTGTCTCCGTCCCAAATAAGTTTCCCCTCATCAGGAGGAGGAATAGATTTTGCCAACCAATCAACGCGGGTTCCTTTGGGAATGATCGGAATCGTTTTCATATCAAAAAGATGTTCAGGAAGCGGTTGATTCAAAACAACTTTTTTGACCGTCCCTTCTTCCCTGATACGTAGTTTGTGATCATTACAACGCTCATATTTCCACGAAGACGGATACCAAATACCTGTCTTTGATTCTTGTGAAACGTCAACTTCAAGGTTTTCGTCGTAATCCATACGATGATTGGTATTATCAGATATTAGAACGATTTTACGTATTGAATTACCCTGTTTTTCTGATATCCAGTATTCTTGCGAAAGTGTTCCATTACCTGCTATCGTAACAAAAGAAATTTTTTTACATGTTACTCCCTTATAATCTTCGTGAGTTAATATAACATCACTCACTTCACACAACTTCAGCGTAAGATTCCACCAGCGTTCTTTTGCTATGGTCGCTTGTTCATCATTAGGGCGACGGTAAGCTAAAAAACTAACCAGATACTGAGGTTTCATACCATAATCTTTTTTCCACATTTTTAACGCCAAGTCTTCTTCCAATTGTGAAGTATCATAAAAAGTAATCGCTTTTTGCATCACTAATTCGCTTGGGTCTAAATCTCTTGCTAATTGATTACTATAATGCAAAATCACATGAGGTTGATAACAACCAATGCAACCAATATCGTCAATCACACTCCCGTTCATATACATGGACGTTCGATCAACTCGTCTTCGATCTTTATCAAAAGCGATTCGCATTTGACGAGTCATTTTTCCCGCCACTTTTTCTCCTTCCATATCCGCGTATGTGTAATTGAGTTCCATTTGACCGCTTGTGATTTTTTCTCTGTTTTGAAGCATTGATAAAAAAAGTTTTTCCACATCAGCTTTGG
Organism: Planctomycetaceae bacterium; assembly: GCA_031267635.1. Lineage (GTDB taxonomy): Bacteria > Planctomycetota > Planctomycetia > Pirellulales > Thermoguttaceae > WRMR01. Next base: position 1,216 of record JAIRYX010000098.1, on the reverse strand, counting down.
AAACGTTGGAAGAATGATCTTGAGAAAAAACAGGCACGCAACAAAAACACAGAATAAATGTCGATAATTTAATGGACTTGAAAAACAACATTTCAAAATTCTCCTTGAACCATTCGTAAAACCAACTTGTTGAACAAAATCACATTTCATTGATCGGATGACATTCACTCCAATCAGAGTCATACCACGTCCAATCTGTTATTGGTATGGATGTTGTTTCTTCATCGACTTGACATTGATATTGTTTCCAAGTTACATGTGTCGATATTATATAGTCTCCATTCATACCATGAACCGTTTCATTTACATAACCATTTACCCCATCGCCATTTTCTATCCATTCACAATTATAGTCTCTGTAACATTCTTGTTGAGAACCTTGTATGACATAAGAACCATCATTTCGTGTCTTCCCGAATTTGCCATAAACCGGCACTTCTTTATTTCCGCCGCATTGTGAGTCGGTTTCAACAATAAAATCTGCATTGGTTGCGGACTGATCTTTTATACAGTCATCTCTCATTTGTCCGTAAACCAATATCACGTTAAGAGCGACGATAGTTCCAACAGTAAAAAGTATGTTTGGGGAAATTACGAAACGTTTCATTGTTCACCTGTAATTATTCAGTTACTCGGTACACGGATTTATTGGGCTTGGGCAACTGAATAGTTAATAAAATTTTAACATCCCTTTTTCAGCTTTTGATAACGACGAAACAAAATAGGAGCGGTAATTGCTGAAAGAACAACAATATCAATAAGGATAATCCTTATAATTCGCGAGGAGTTGTTTTTTTCATTCATCAATTTCAATCCATATTTACCGGACGAGATAATATTGTCTCCGTCCCAAATAAGTTTCCCCTCATCAGGAGGAGGAATAGATTTTGCCAACCACCTTACTCTAGCTCCTTTGGGAATAATTGGAATCGTTTTCATATCAAAAAGATGTTCAGGAAGCGGTTGATTCAAAACAATTTTTTTGACCGTCCCTTCTTCCCTGATACGTAGTTTGTGATCATGACGACGTTCATATTTCCACGAAGACGGATACCAAATACCTGTCTTTGATTCTTGTGTGACATCAACTTCAAGGATTTCGTCATAAATAATATCTACATTAGAATTTAAAATCAGTTTTCTAATTGATGGACCTTGTGTTTCAGCAATCCATATTATATATGAATTTGTTCCATTGTGAAAATGTGTAAGAAAT